>BNTP01000010.1 GCA_025996695.1 Bacteroidia bacterium
GTTGGCATTGGTGGGTTGGCGTATATTGTGTTGCAATGCGGTCGCGCGCTTCGTGTAATGTCCGGTATTTGCACCACCGTCAAAACCGCATTTCTCGCTGCCAAAAATAGTATGGTGCTATTCAAAATACAATACTATGCCTTAGCTGCTGCACAAAAAATAGCCGCCGCCGCACAGTGGTTGTTCAATGCCTCACTCTTTGGTTGCCCTGTGGTGTGGATTGTTCTTGCTATTGCCGCCGTAATTGCCGCCGCGGTGCTGCTGGTCAAAAACTGGGATAAAGTCAGTGCTTTTTTTGTCAAATTATGGGACGGCATCAAATCGGCATTTTCATCTGTTTGGGAATGGATTAAGGGCATATTTTTAAATTACAATCCTGTTAGTTTGGTAATCAATAACTGGGAAAGCATCACAGCATGGTTTTCAAATCTATGGGAAGGCATCAAATCGGTGTTTTCATCCGTTTGGGAATGGATTAAGGGCATGTTTTTAGAATACACGCCGTGGGGATTGATTATTACGCATTGGGATAAAATCACAGCCTTTTTCAGTGAACTTTGGGGCAAAGTGGGTGCGGTGTTTTCAAGCATCCCCGCCAAATTCAGAGAGTGGGGTAAAAACATCATGCAGGGGCTTATTGATGGCATCAAAGCCATGATTAACAAGCCCATTGAGATGATAGAGAACATTGGAAAATCCATAAAAAACAAGTTTACCGGACTGCTGGGCATCCACAGCCCATCGCGTCTGTTTATGGAATATGGTGTGAACATCACGAGGGGACTGACGGGCGGTATTGACAGCGGAACATCCAAAGTTAGCAGTGCCACTGAACGTTTGGCTCAGGGTACTGTCGGCGGTTTTGAAAGCAACATTATCCCCGCTTCGGAAATTTTCAACACTAACAACAGCAGCAGCATCTTTGGCGGGTCGCCATTCACTTACTCGCCGGTTATCAATATTACCGGCGGCAATGTGAGCGCAGAAACACGTCAAGATTTTGCGCAGATGCTACGCAAACATGCGAGTGAGATAGAGAGTATTATGCAGAGTGCCGATAATAGGCGTAAACGTTTATCATTCAGTTAGTTATGTTTGCACAATTAGGTAATCACATATTTCAGGGGCTGAAGTCGCCCGATTCGTGGAGTGAGAGCTACGCCAAACGCTATGCCAAAATTCCATTGATTAACGGCAAGGATGTTATTCAGGCTACGGGAGAAGAGTTGGCAGAAATTTCTTTGTCTATCCACTACTCCGACGACTTTGCCGACCCTGCGACTGAAATTGAAGCCCTGAAACAATCCATGTCATCGGCAGAGATACTGCCCTTTATGACGGGTGAGGGCGATGTGGTGGGTGTGTTTGTGATTACCGATTTGGAAGTGTCTAACGAATCGTTTTCCGAAACGGGACAACTGACGGCGGCAACGGTTAGCCTGAGTTTGTTGGAATATGCCCAAGCGGAGAAGCCCAAAAAGAAAGGTTCGGCATTGCTGAGTTCCAAGCCGAAACCTCAGGCACCAAAGATACCCGGATTGAGTGCCGCCAAATCCATTTGCAAAGAACTTTCAAAGGCAAAAGGCGCAGTCAATCAAATGAAAAGCACAATGAAATCTGTGAAAAAGGGATTAAAAACCACCAAACGCGCCGTGAAAGAAATTCGGCGGACGGCAAACGCCGCCAAACAAGCCTATTCAACGGCAAAAACAAAGTTGGAAGTAACAAAAAAGATTATCAAGCGAGCCGGTAAGCTGCCAACTTCGCTGGACGGCGCAATCCGGTACGCCGAAAATCTGACAAAACTTGATACGGTGCTCGACACCACCGTGCTGGAAATGAACATAAAAGAGATGTCCACCCGAGCGGATAGAGTAACAACAGATGCGGCACCCGTTTCATCGTTTGCAGCATCAAAAGAGGGAGGCAACTAATGGACAGTTTCAACTACACAACGAAGATGGGCGACCGTATTGACACATTGGCAACACGGTTCTACGGCAATAACGCAGGCATTGCAGTTATCGCCGATGCCAACCCCGATGTGCCGGTTACGGCTGTCTATCCGTTGGGTACTGAACTGATTATCCCTGTTGTGGATGATGCGCAATTTACAAACAATAACGATTTGCCACCGTGGAAAAGGTAATACATAACATAGTAGAGATTAGCATCGCCGGAAAGAATGTTACCGGCGACGTGAGTCCGATGCTGTCGAAAATCACTTACACCGACAAAGTGGAAGCGGAGAGCGACGATGTAACTTTGACTTTTGAGGACACCAAAGCCGTGTGGCAATCGGCGTGGTATCCAAGTCAGGGCGACACTTTGACGGTAAAATTGGGCAACTCGGAGGCGATGCTGGATTGCGGGCTGTTTGAAATAGACGAAATAGAGCTGAACCTGTCGCCGGACGAATTGCAGGTGAAAGCAATTGCCGCCAGCATCACTCAAACTCTTAGGACGAAAAACAGCAAGGCGTTTGAAAAGCAATCTCTGCAAAAAATAGCCCAATACTTTGCCGACAAACATAAATTGAAATTGACGGGCGACAAAAGCAAGTTGCAATCTATTCAGTTGGACCGCAAAACGCAGGAAAATCAAACCGATATTGCTTTTTTGTCATCACTTGCAAGTGAATACGGGTTGATTTTTTCAACGCGCGGCGACCAATTAGTTTTCATGGATGGCGATGAATTGGATAAACAGCCCAGCGTTATGACTATCGACCGTGCACAAATGAGCAAAGCCAATTTTAAGGATAAAACGGCAGGCATCTATGAAAAAGCCGGTTTGTCGAAGCGGACGGTTAAAAAAAACAAGGTAGCAAAGTCATTTGCCGTAAAAAAGCCCGCTACTGCAGGTAAACCGTCTATAATACAAATAACGGATTTTCCAAGTTCAGAATACTACTAAGATGGCAACATATAAATTAGATAAAGGCACAGGAAAGGACGGGTTAGACCGGCTAAATGTTTCCGGGTCAGGCGGAAATGGAACCGCCAAAGTAACCGCCGCGCTGAAAAAGAATAATGACAAAGTGACCGGCTCATTCACTGTTCCGGGAAACGTAAAATTAGTGGCAGGCGTGAATATTGATATAACGGGTGTAGGTGCCTTTTCGGGCAAATGGCACATCACAAGCAGCCAACACACGGTGGACACGAGCGGCGGTTATGTAACGAGTGTAGAAATTAGAAAAATTGGTTGAGAGATGATAAAGTTTGGTTTAATATCGGAATTGGGAACGGATGAAAACAAAGGTTACGCCCGCGTGTGGTTCGACGACGTGGACATCGTTTCGGACTGGCTCGCACTGCCGTCTATCGCCACAAAAACAGCCAAACAGTGGGTACCGATTGAGATAAATTCACAAGTGGCTTGCGTGATTGATGATGATACCGAACAGGGCTATATTTCAATCGTGCTATGGTCAGACACCGACACCCCGCCGGAGTGGGCAACCGAGGACACCATGGGCATCATGTTTGCCGATGGCGCGGAATTTTACTATGATGCAAAAGCACACACGCTGACGGTGAATGCACCCGATTCGGAATTGAATTTGACATGCAAAACGCTCAATGTTACTGGAGCTGTGAATATTGAGGGCGAAACATCAATCAAAGGCGATACAAGCATTAAGGGAGAAACAAATATTGATGGTGATTTAACCGCAACAAAAGATGTTTCCGCTGAAAATGTGAAAGCAAGCGCAGACGTTTCAGCCAATAATGTAAAGGCACAAGTGGAGGTTTCTGCGGGTGCTTTGGGAATTAAATTAACAATGCACAAACACGCGACGCCGGTTGGGCCATCGGGACCTTCTTTGCCGTGATAAATATGAGAATTATGACAGTCAATGAAATTAAAACAGCCATAAAAAACGTGCTAAATAGCGATGAAGTTCAAAAAGCACCCAACTTTAAGGACGGACAAAATGCGATTGCGCAAGGGTTAGCCGATGTGATAAGCAGCGCCATCAGAGACGGCATTAATTCGGCAGTGATTGAATACGACCTGGCTATGGAAGTTTCGCCGACTATTACCGGCACGATAACGATTAAAGCAAGTGAAGCATGACAGAATTAGACGACATAACGCAATGTGTTTACAACATCGTAGCGACAGCCAAAGGCAGCGATGCTTTGCGCCCCGACTTTGGAAGCGATGTGCATTTGTACATCGACCAACCCATGAATGAAGTGCAACCGATGCTGATTTTGGCAGTTACGGAAGCCGTGCAAAAGTGGGAAAAACGCATCGAAGCGAGAAAATGCCGTTTGGTGCCGGAAAGCTTAGACAAACGAACGCTCGTGCTTGAGGCGGTGGTGCTCGCAACCGGTGAACAAACAACAATTAAAACAACAATTTGAAAATGGCAACAACAACAGTACCCCAATTTGTGGAACGCGACCCCGACGTGATTATGGCGGAGAGCAAAACGATGCTTGAAACCCTGCTGGGGCGCGAATTGCAACCGGCACAATTAGAACAATTGATGCTTCAGTTCATCGTCTATCGTGAAGTGTTGCTGCTCAATCGCTTCAATGCCGGTATGTCGCAAATGCTGTATCAATTCAGCACGGCACCTATTTTGGATTATCTTGCGGGACTGGTGGCTGTGGAACGATTGCCCGAAGCACAAGCGGGTTGCACGGTGCGATTTACGTTTGTGGCAGGTCACGGCAACATATTACTCCCCGAAGGCACGCGCGTGTCCACGAGTGATAGCAAAGTGATTTTTGAAACGATTGATGATTTGGCTGTTGCGCAGGGCACCGAATTTGTAGATTTGCCGGTGTTGGCTGAAGTTTCCGGTAAATCGGCTAACAACTATGCCGTTGGTACTGTAAACAAAATTCTTGACCCGGTGCCATTCGTTTTGGAAGTTTCCAATTTAGATGTGACGGGTGGCGGTTCGGACGAGGAGAGCGATGAACACTTGCGCGAGCGCATCAAATTGGCTCCCAGTCAATATTCTACTGCCGGTTCGCGTGCCAGCTATTTGTTTCACGCCAAAAGTGCCAACGCACTGATTACGGACGTGTCTATTTCGTCACCCATTCCTGGTACGGTGTTGATTGTGCCGTTGACGGGCGATGATGATACGCCCGCTCAGGTGCTGAGCGACATTTACAACGCTTGCAATGCCGAAGATGTGCGCCCGCTGACCGACACGGTGATTGTATCGGCTCCGGTAATAAAAAATTACGCAATTGCGGTGAATGTTACGCTATACGATAGTGCCGATTCAACGACTTCACAAAGCGACATTACGGCGGCATTAAACGAATACGCACAATCAAAACGCGGCAAATTAGGGCAGGATGTTATCAAATCACATATCATTGAAGCGTGCCGATTAGGGAGTGTGTACGATGTGAGCGTTACCTCTCCGGTTAGTAACATCGTGGTGAGTGAAAGCGAATATGCCAAATGCACAGGAATAACAGTAAACATAACAGGTTTTAATCATGGATAACAAACACGTCATAGCAAGCGCAATAGCCGACAATGAATTGGCAAAGGCTTTTTCGGAATTGGTTGCCGAACGGTGGGACAATTTTGATGTGTCGCCATTCATGGCTTACCTTGTGGATACGTGCGAAGTATCGGCATTGCCCTATTTGGCAGAGCAATTTGATTGTGACGGCTTGCAGGGCTTTGAAATGGTTGAAAATGAAGCGCAACGGCGTGATTTGATAAAGAAATCAATTGCTTTGCACAAATTCATCGGCACGCCTTGGGCAGTTAGAGAAGCCTGCCGAACGGTTGGGTTTCCAATCATTGTTTTACAAGAAGGAATCGCCGGTAATGACCCTGCAAATGATTGGGCTAAGTTTCGGGTATTGGTCGAAGCTGATGTAGAAAAGCATATCACGGCGGAACATTCACGTCGGTTGCGATTATTTGTTGAATTTTATAAAAATGAACGGTCACACCTTATTGAATTTGGATTTTACCAAATGTGGAGTGACGCATTGGAAGAGTTTATGTTGAAAGATAAATTGGCGTTATCGCTCAATTTTGCACTTGACGACGATTTGAATATAAACAGATGCGACGCATTGAAAACAGTTTTAAACACTAAAAATATGGATACATTAAAACAAATGAAAGGTACATTACACCTGACAGCGGTCGACAAACAGGGTGCAGTGTTATGGGATTTTGAAAGTCAAAATCTAATCGTAAATACAGGTTATAATCTCATAGCCCAAGCGCTGGGAGGTACCGTAAGTGGAAAAATCGACCATTTGGCAGTTGGAACGAATGGCAGTCCGGCAGCTGAAAGCAACACAAGCATAACCGGAGCAATACCTGTTGCATTCACAGCGGTTACATATCCAACAATCGCAAGCGTTCGTTTTGCATTTTCAATTGGATATAATGATTGTGTGGGAATGAGTATCACGGAATTTGGTTTAATTGCTACTTCCGGAACTCTTTTTTCACGCAAAGTTCGCTCTGCGATTGAAAAAACGGATGAAATGAGTATTAGTGGATATTGGGATATTGTGATTCATCCGGATGTATCAACCACCACACCATCCCCCTCAACAACAACTACGACTACTCCTACTACTACTTCCACCTCCGGAGAGCCTTCTGGCGGGGAATATGAAATAGTGGTGACCGGTTCCGAAGGCATCAGTTCAATGTCCGGAAATGGAATCTATTTAGAAGGTACTCCGGTAACGTTAGTGGCAGCAACATTTGGGGATTATTATTTTGATGGTTGGTATAAATACGAGAGTGGGTATGGTTATGTAAACAAGGTTTCATCAAATCCGGTGTATCAATTAATCGCGCACGAAAGCGCCTCTTATAAAGCAGTTGCTGGTGTGACCACCACCACTACCACCCCTGTTCCCTCTGACGTCACCACCACTACCACCCCTGTTCCCTCTGACGTCACCACCACTACCTCTACTACCCCCACTACCATTACCTCCACTACCACCACCTCCACTACTAAGGCGCCTAAGTAGATGAATCTTAATCATAATATTGCGTATGAAAACATGTGAAATATCTATTGTGATGCCGGCTTATAATGCAGAGCCGTATATTGGCGAGGCAATTCAGTCCATCCTGAACCAGCAGAACTGCCCGCGCTTTGAATTGCTTGTTGTGGACGACGGCTCCACAGACGGCACAGCAAAGGTGGTGCGGTCGTTCAAAAGCCGCCGCATTGTACTTCTGCAAAAGGATCACAACGGTATCGTGGATGCCTTGAATATGGGATTGACACGCGCCAAAGGCAAATATATAGCCCGCATGGATGCCGACGACACATGCAGCCCCGAACGGCTGGCTATTCAATACCGGTTTATGGAGGCGCATCCGGAAGTAGACGTACTTGGAACGGGCATGGAATGGAGCACGGGCGGAACGTTCTCCCGTGATGGAGAACTCACCAAAGAACACTTGCTGCAGGGCAACGGCATGGTGCACGCCAGTGTGATGATGCGCCACGAGTCGCTGAGCCGTTTGCCTGTGGTCTATGAAACCGGCTACCTGCATGGTGAAGATTATCAACTTTGGTTGAAAATGACAACCAACGGCTTCAGGCTTTGGAACATTCCTGATGTGCTGTATTTTTACCGTCAGCACAAAACGCAGGTGTCTACGCTGTTTGCCCAAGAAGAATGGGATGTTGGTAAACGCCTGCAAGCGATGTACACAGACGAATTAACGTGCATCATCCCCTTTTGCAACGAGGGCGACGAAATCGAACGCACGGTGGCAAGCATCCGCAAAACAACTACATCGGTAAGCATCTTGCTGATTAACGATGCCAGCACGGACGGCTTCGATTACCGGAGCGTAGCGGAGAAATATGGCTGTCGCTACCACCAAAACGACGAAAATGCGGGAGTGGCCATGTCGCGCGACATTGGCGTAGTACTATGCCAAACACCGTATTTTGTACTGCTTGATGGTCACATGCGTTTCTATGATGCGGGCTGGGAAACACGCCTGTTGGAAGTATTGAAAGCGAATGAGGGCAGTTTAGTTACATCCAACACCGTTCCATTCCATAGAGATGAAAACGGCAACTATGATGCCGCCGAAAGCCTGACGGAATGCCCAAAAACGTATGGCACGCATGGTGCATACGTGAACATGGATGAGCCGGGATGGGAGTTTACGGCTAAGTGGACACACAAACAGTTAATCCCCCTAACCCCCTCAGGGGGGACTTTTTCTCCCCCTGAGGGGGCTGGGGGGCTTTCTCCGGTAGCATGTGTTCTTGGCGCGGTCTATGCCGCGAGCAAAGCACATTGGCAGCGTATCGGTGGGCTGTGGGGATTGAAAGGCTACGGAACTGATGAACCGCTGATGTCGATTAAAACATGGCTTGCAGGTGGCGAGTGCCTGCTAATCAAGTCTTGGGGTGTTGGGCATTTGTATCGCGATAAAAATCCGTATCCTGTGTTCACCGCAAACCTGATTTATAACTCTCTGCTGCTGATTGCGTTGTTTTCTCCGGCAGAAGGAAAAGAGCGGTATTTTGCAAATTATGCCGCACGGGTTCCGAATGCTTACCCCGCTGCATTGGCTCTTTTTGAAGAAAAATTGCCCGAGATTGAGGCACACAAAAAGTACCTTAAAAGTATTTTTCAAAGGGATTTGAATTGGTTTTTAATAAATATAAATGATAAAGTAAAATGAAAATGATTTTAGCATCACACAACTCATTCACTTACCTTCTGCCCCGAACTTGGTGGTTGAAGTCGTTTGCAATTTTTGCGAAGTGTCAATCACTTGATTACCAGCAGCAGTACGCAGTTGGCGTGCGATGGTTCGACATCCGTTTGCGTTTTGATAAAGCGGGTAATCCTGTCATTTGTCACGGTTTGATGGAGTACAAATTTCCACAAGGTGAAAGCCTTGAATTAGCATTTGCATGGCTCGCAGAGCAATCCGAAAGGGTGCAAGTTTCAATGAAATTGGAAGAGCGCACCGATGACGGCAATGATACGCAGGAGTGGCTAATGCGCTCCTTTGCCAGCCGTGTAATTGCCAAATACGGCGACCGCTTGTTGTTTGAAAATATTTGTCGAATGCGAGACTGGTCAATTCTTTTTCCTGTGGCATCGGAGCTGCTAAATTATTCTACATACGTGGATTTTGGTTCGGCTCCTATCAACTCACGTAACAAATGGTGGTCGCAATGTTGTCCGTGGCTGTATGCTAAAGTCTATAATGCAAAGCATTGTGTAGATTCCGCCAAGTACGACATGCGAATGATGGATTTTGTAACTTATACCCTATAAACTAAATTTTATATGAAATATTTACTTTTTATTCCATCTATCATGAATGGAGATTGGACGCATTTCGACAATTTGGTGATTGTTTTAGTGGTGCTTTATTCTTGTGTGCTTGCGGCGACATTGATTGACTTGTTTTTTGGTGTGCGGCGAGCAAAAAAATTAGGTCTTGTCCGCACGAGTTATGGATACAGGCGCACCATAACAAAGCTAACCGGCTACTTTGGACTAATGATGTTGCTCTCAATAGCCGATGTGGTGGCTTCGATTGTTTTCAAAATGCCCTATTTTACAGTTATTGGAGCTATTGGTATTATTTTCGTGGAAGCAAAATCGGTTTTTGAAAATATCAAAGAAACGGACACTTATATTGATGAGGTGCCTAAAGCGTTGTTGCAAATGTTCAAAAACAAAGGCGACATAGAAGCTATTATTAAGTATTTTAATGAAAACGCAATAACAATAAATAAAAATAGTAATGAAAATCAGTAAAAATTTTGAGTTAGAAGAGTTTTGGAAGTCGCCAACGGCTTCTAAGTATGGCATCGACAACACGCCGAGCGAAGTCGCCCAAGTGCATATCACCAAAGTAATCACGGAAGTGATGCAACCTATCCGCGACCTGCTGGGTGTGCCGCTGATTATTAACAGCGGCTACCGATGCCCGTCGCTGAATGTTAAAGTGAAGGGTGCGGCAACTTCCAAGCATCTGCAAGGCTTGGCGTGCGATTTCACCCTGGGCGACCGCGTGCGCAACGAGGCGGCGTTCAAAAAGATTGAGGCAATGGGCTTGAAGTTTGACCAGCTCATTGATGAGTATGACTACACGTGGATTCACGTGGGTATTTCCACAACGCCTTACCGGCAACAAATATTGCATCTGAAATGAAAACAACTATTTACACGGCAATAGCCACTTTTTTTGTGCTGTCTTGGTTTTGCGGCTGCAAAAGCATCAAATACGTGCCCATCGAGAGCAAATCCATTGAATACCGCGACAGAGTGCTCCACGACAGCATCTTTGTAGCCGAAAAGGAAATCATCCGACAGGCAGGCGACACGGTATTTTTTGAAAAGTGGCACACCAAATACGTTGAACGCCTGCGCACCGACAGCATCCACCTAACCGACAGCATAGCCATACCCTATCCGGTGGAAGTGCCGGTGAATTTCGTGACCGGCTGGCAAAATTTTCAGATATGGCTGGGGCGGTCATTACTGTTATTTATTTTTGTGTACCTGATTGTTCTGTATTTCAAGAAAAAATAACTGCCTTTTAAGGGGGGCTAAGGTATAAAAAAGCCCCTATCTCCATGTGGTCAGGCTCTCAGGCTGGCTACATGATAAAGGTGCACGAACACCACGACAGAGGCATAATGCCTTGTTCGGTGTTCGTGCACCTTTATGTAATTTGCCTGAGAGCGTACAAAAGTACAAATAATTTTTAAATAAATATGAAAACTCCAATTACTTATTATGGCGGAAAACAAAATATGTTAAAACATATTCGCCCGCTGATTCCTGTGCACAATTTATATTGTGAGCCATTTGCCGGTGGGGCAGCTGTATTTTTTGATAAAAAGACGGCAAAGGTCAATGTTATTAATGATTTGAACGGTGAACTGATTAATTTTTATCGAACCATTGTCAGTGATTTACCTGAATTGCAGGACGAAATAGCCCAAACGCTACATTGTCGCAATCAGTACGAACATGCGTGGCATATTTACAACCACCCCGATTTTTTTAGCAACGTGCAACGGGCGTGGGCGGTATTTATCTTGACTAAATTAGGCTTTGGTGGGCTAATATCTTCTTCTTTCGGATTTGATAAATCAGAAGGAAAGCACCCTATAAAAATGCAATGTGCAAAAGAAACAGCTTTGTGTAAGGAAATAAAAACATTGTTAGAACAAACAACTATTGAATGCGATGATGCGTTTGCAATCATCAGGCGTTACGATTGTCCGGATGCATGGTTTTTCATTGACCCGCCATACGTGGGTTCCAATATGGGACACTACAGCGGCATGTTTAACGAACAAAACTTGATTGAATTGTTAGATATGTGCACAGGTCTGCAAGGGAAATTTATGTTCACTATGTATCCGAATGATACAATCAAGGAATATGCGGAAAAGCATAATTGGACGATTCATCGTGTCAATCGACTCGTATCGGCATGTAAAGCCGAAGCAAGACGAATGCAGGAGGAGTGGATGATATGTAATTACAAGCAGGTAAGCAATAATACTCTTTTTGATGAGTATTGACAAATGTTTTTTGTGTAATTCGTTTTTTTATCGTACCTTTGCGGCGTGAATCATTTTCGGGGTTTGAATAACTCTCTAATGCTTCACAATAGTTTCACAAAAAAGATGAAAGTTAATGTAACTTATTGATATTCAAAGGTGATATTACAGCTTCCCAAGCTGGGGGTCGCGGGTTCGAGTCCCGTTTTTCGCTCTCCTAAAAAAATAATAATATGTCTGAAAATTTACCTTACAAAGTTGCTGACATCAGTTTAGCGGCTTTTGGACGAAAAGAGATTGAAATTGCCGAGCACGAAATGCCGGGATTGATGGCGTTGCGTGCGAAATATGGCAAAGAAAAGCCCTTGAAGGGTGCTCGCATCATGGGATCGCTTCACATGACTATTCAAACCGCCGTGTTGATTGAAACATTAGTCGAACTCGGCGCAGATGTTCGCTGGGTAAGTTGTAATATCTTTTCGACACAAGACCATGCTGCTGCGGCTATTGCTGCCACGGGGGTGCCTGTTTTTGCCTGGAAAGGCGAATCGCTTGAAGAATATTGGTGGTGCACCGATCAAGCTTTACGTTTTCCGAGCGGAGCTGACGGTCAAATTCAAGGTCCCAACCTGATTGTAGACGATGGCGGCGATGCCACATTGCTGATTCACTGGGGTTTTCAAGCCGAAAACGATGCTAAAACCATCGCTCGCAAAGGGAGCAATCACGAGGAACAAGTGATTTTGGACACACTCAATCGCATTCTCAAAGAAGACCCGACGCGCTGGCATCGTACCGTAGAAAAATTGAAAGGCGTTTCGGAAGAAACCACCACCGGCGTACACCGCCTGTATCAAATGCTCGAAAAAGGCGAATTGTTGATTCCTGCGGTGAATGTCAATGATTCGGTCACAAAATCCAAATTCGACAACCTCTATGGCTGTCGCGAATCGCTTGCCGACGGCATCAAACGCGCTACAGATGTGATGATTGCCGGCAAAGTGGTGGTTGTCTTGGGGCATGGCGATGTCGGAAAAGGCTGTGCACGTTCGATGCGTTCGTACGGCGCACGTGTCATCGTTACTGAAATTGACCCAATATGCGCCTTGCAAGCTGCTATGGAAGGTTTTGAAGTGGCAACGATGGAAGAGGCGGTGAAGGAAGGCAACATCTTTGTGACTACCACCGGCAACCGCGATGTCATCACAATCGACCATCTGAAAGCGATGCGCGACCAGTCGATTGTCTGCAATATCGGTCATTTCGACAATGAAATTCAAGTGGAAAAATTAGTCAATTTCCCAGGTATCAAGCACTTAAATATCAAGCCGCAGGTGGATAGATACACCTTCCCGACAGGCAATTCCATATTTTTATTGGCAGAAGGACGCTTAGTTAATTTGGGTTGTGCCACCGGTCACCCCTCGTTTGTGATGAGCAACTCGTTCACCAATCAAACATTGGCGCAAATTGACCTTTGGCAAAACAATTACGAAATGGGCGTTTATCGCCTGCCTAAGCGTTTGGACGAGGAAGTTGCTCGCCTGCACTTGGGAAATATTGGTGTCAAATTGACAACATTGACGCCCGATCAGGCTGCCTATATTGGCGTGACTGCCGATGGGCCGTACAAACCCGAGCATTATAGATATTAACAAATGCGAATTGCTATTTTATCACCGTTTTATCCCTATCGCGGCGGCATTGCACAGTTTAGTGAGAGGCTCTACGATGCTTTGGAAGTCAATCATGAAGTGAAAGCATTTTCGTTTTCGCGTCTTTATCCGTCGGTACTGTTTCCCGGAAAAACACAATTTGTGGAGCACCAAGACGATGCCGTTGCTGTGCCTGCCGAACGCGTTTTAGACTCTATTCAGCCGTTTTCGTACCATGAAACGGTGCATGCGATTGAAAAATTTCAGCCTGACGTGCTGATTATCGCCTATTGGATGTCATTTTTTGCGCCCGCTTATACTTGTGTAGCTAAACGCTTGAAAAAGAAGACTAAAGTGATCGGATTGTTGCACAACGCACTGCCTCATGAACCACATTTTTTTGATAAGCCGCTGGCACGACTGTTTTTCAATCAATGTGATTCTTTTGTGGTGATGAGCGATATTGTGAAACGCGATTTGTTGGCACTAAAACCGGAGGCATCCGTTTGTCTGACACCACATCCGCTTTACGACCATTTCGGCGACCGGATTTCGACCGAAAGTTCCCGTCAACATTTGGCGGTGGATCACGATAAAAAAACGCTCCTCTTTTTCGGGCTAATTCGCGACTACAAAGGCTTGGATTTGTTGATTGACGCAATGAATTTGTTGGACGATTCCTACCAATTGATTATCGCGGGGGAAGCGTATGGCTCATTCGATAAATACCAAAAGCAAATGGATCAATCGACAGCGAAAGCGCGCATAAAGGTTATGAATCGCTATATCGGCGACATGGATATTCCGATTATCTTTTCGGCAGCAGACGTCCTGATGCTACCTTATAAATCGGCCACTCAGAGCGGTGTGCTCCCCGTCGCCTATCATTTTGAGGTGCCTGTCGTGGCAACGGATGTTGGCGGACTAAAAGCAGCCATTGCAACTGCCGGAACGGGCATCGTGTGTCGACCAACAGCGCAATCCCTCGCCGACAGCATTCAAGAATTTTTTCACACAGACAAGGCAAGCTTCCTTGAAGCAATCCGCCAAGAAAAAAAGAATTTGTCGTGGGAACGTTTTGCACAACTGTTAATACAAGGTGAAACAAGTACATCGTCTATTTGAAAAAAATCCTTAAAATTTGATGCGATTGCCCTGAAAATTATCAAACAATGTATTATTGTATGAAAATAGTTTGTAACTCCGCGAATCAATTAGAATACGACAAATGGTAAGCAACAAAAAAATATCGGTCACAATCGCCTCATTATCATCAACTTACAAGGGAGGAAGGGTAAGTTCCCTTGCACGAACCAACCCAGCAAAAGCAGCTGGCTTGCTTCGCTATGCTCGCAATGACGGCGGCGGAGCCGCCGCTTGGCTGCGTCGCTCCGGTCGACGGGAAGAAGGCGTGTTAGCATGGGGTGTCTCCGCTTCGGGACTACGTCCCTCCGGTCGTCTTGTTGACCGAAGCAAAGCGGGCGATAGACCGCTTTGCGGAGCGGAGACACCTCCCGCTGACACGCCTTTCTATGGCGTCGCGTTGGCCAACACGCCTTTCCCGCACGAATATCACCTCCCCGCAAACTTAAGGTAGGCATGCGACCCAATCCCTTCCCTGCAGGACGAAGCCAAGGGCTGAAAGCCCGATAATCAATAGCGTAGGGCATCGCCCTGCGGGATGGCACGGTAGCCGAAGTCGCCGCCAGTCCGGTGGATGCTACTTATTTATATGCCATTGTTACCGAAGTGAATTACCTCACCAACGACACGGTGAACAGGCGTCAGATGGTTTTCCGCCTGCATGTCCCTGCGAACAAAGCGCAAGGCATCGTGTTTGAAGCGGGCAGGCATTATACATTTTTGCTGGCCTTGGGCTTGGACGGCGAAGAGATTGCGTTCTCTATTCCGACTGTGACAGCTTTTAATGAGGCTGCGCAGGCATATGCTCATCTCAGATGCGGCTTGCCGATTAAAGGTTATACTACCGCGAATTATAGTAATCCGGGTTTAGAGAATCTTTGCCGGACAACGCAAAATATTGCCGAAGGCACTGCAGCATATTATGACTACAATGGAGGGGCACAATCCGGACGCGGCTGGTATTACGAATGGACGCAAGCCGAACCTGCGTGCCAGCAACTCGGCACTGACTGACATGTGCCGGATCAAGGTCAATGGCAAACTCTGGCCAGTCAATATTCTGCTGGTTTGATCGGCGGTGTCGGTACCCCCGGCCCAACGACTCAACTAGAATCTCAATGGGTGACCGCCGATGCACTCGCCGACCGCCACATCATCGACAGTGGAATGTGGCTCGACTGGAACTCAACAGGTAACTGGTGGATTCACGGAACTCGACGCCTACGAATGATGTGCTTCACTCTGTAAGATGCGTGCGAATTATGTGAGAATGATATTTGTTGTTTCATCTACGAGCTTTGATCTATGTTCTTCACATTTTTCGCGCGAAGCGGTCGATTTTTGCTTCGAGCAAGAGCGGTGACCTCGGATCCGTAGCCGTCAGTTGATGCGGCAATAAAATAGAAAGAAGGGGCTAAAAGGGAAAATATACCACATTTGTGCGATTGCAGAAATCAGAGAGACGCATTACCTTTGCGCCCTGAAACAAATTTCATTAACAATTGCAACAGATGAAAAAAATTCTAACAAGTCTTCCGGTTAAACTCATTGTGGCATTGCTCTTGGGCATTGTCATTGGATTAGTTTCCAACGAAGCTGTGATACAAGTGGTTGTGACGCTGCAACGGCTTGCCGGTCAAATCATTATGTTTATCGTGCCGCTGATTATTATCGGTTTCATCGCTCCAAGTATTACCAAACTTGGCGGCAATGCTTCAAAAATGCTGGGGATTGCTTTGGGGATTGCCTATTTGTCGAGCATTGGGGCGGCTTTTTTCTCTACCGCAGCGGGTTATTCCATTATTCCACACCTCAAGATTGCCGCAAATGCAGCCGCTAATCGTGAATTGCCGCAAGTCATTTTCGACTTGGCAATTCCGCAAATCATGTCCGTGATGAGTGCGTTGGCGTTTTCCGTTCTCATTGGATTGGCTGCCGTGTGGACGAAATCCTCAAAGATTATTGCCGCTCTGGATGAGTTTCAAGAAATTGTTATCGCCATCGTTGTGAAAGTAGTTATTCCTGTTTTGCCGTTTTTCATTGGCTTCACGTTTGTATCGCTTGCCTACGAGGGCAGCATCACGAACCAATTGCCGGTTTTTATTGCAGTGATTCTTATCGTGTTGGTTGGGCATTTCATCTGGATGGCACTCCTCTACGGACTTGCGGGAGGGTATTCGCGCAAAAATCCGTTTCGTGTGTTGAAACATTACGCTCCGGCATATATCACAGCTGTGGGCACGATGTCGTCTGCCGCTACGCTGCCAGTTGCTCTGAATTGTGCTCGCAAATCTGATGCGTTGCGTCCCGATATGGTAAATTTTGGCATCCCGCTTTTTGCCAACATACACCTTTGTGGCTCGGTGCTTACGGAAACGTTTTTCGTGATGACCGTTTCGCAAGTACTTTACGGCACCTTGCCGCCGTTGTCAACCATGGTATTGTTTTGTTTGCTATTAGGCATTTTTGCCATTGGTGCGCCGGGGGTGCCGGGCGGCACGGTAATGGCTTCGCTTGGATTGATCGTGAGCGTACTTGGTTTCGACGCTGCCGGCACCGCCCTGATGCTTACCATTTTTGCCCTGCAAGACAGTTTTGGCACGGCTTGCAATGTCACCGGTGATGGTGCTTTGACGCTGATATTGTCTGCTCATGAGGATAAGCAGGAAGCAAAAAATAAATAAGTGACCAAAAAGGGGATTTGTCGCACCCCCGACTACGCTCTAATTTGCAAATCTAAAATGCATAATATCGCCGTCCTGAACAAGGTATTCCTTGCCTTCGACAGCCATTTTACCGGCCTCTTTCACGGCACTTTCGGAGCCGTAACGGATGTAATCTGCGTATTTAATGACTTCTGCGCGAATAAATCCTTTTTCAAAATCGGTGTGAATCACTCCGGCGCATTGCGGGGCTTTACTGCCTTTGAGGTATGTCCACGCGTGCACTTCCAGTGGGCCGGCTGTGAGGAAAGTCTCCAAGTTTAAGAGATGATAAGCGGCTTTGATTAAGCGGCTTACGCCCGATTCTGCCAAGCCCAATTCGCCTAAAAAGAGTTCGCGCTCTTCATACGTTTCAAATTCAGCAATTTCGGATTCGATTTTGGCGGCTACTACCAACAGATCTGCCCGCTCTTCTTTGATGGCTTCGCGCACGTGTTCGACGTATTTATTTCCTTTGACAGCCGATGCTTCATCCACGTTGCAGACATATAACACCGGTTTGCCGGTCAATAAAAACAGTTCTTTTGCCGCTTTTTCTTCGTCTTTATTTAGCAGCTCAACCGTGCGTGCGGCTTTGCCCTGCTCCAAAGCTTCTTTGTAGCGCAACAGCAAATCGCACAACACTTTAGCTTGCTTGTCGCCGGTGGCTGCCTGTTTTTGTACGCGCGTCAGTCGCGCGTCTACGGTTTCCAAATCTTTCAGTTGCAACTCGTAATCAATGATTTCTTTGTCGCGCACAGGATTGACCGAACCGTCTACATGCGTCACATTTTCGTCGTCGAAACAGCGTAAAACGTGCAAAATAGCATCTGTCTCGCGGATATTTGCCAAAAATTTATTGCCCAAGCCTTCTCCTTTGCTGGCACCTTTCACCAGACCGGCGATGTCGACAATTTCGACCGTTGTTGGCACAATTTTCTGCGAATGAATCAATTCAGCGAGGGTGTTCAAGCGCTCGTCCGGCACCACAATCACGCCCACATTAGGTTCTATCGTACAAAAAGGAAAATTGGCTGCTTGTGCTTTCGCATTAGACAAACAATTAAAAAGGGTCGATTTCCCGACGTTCGGAAGGCCCACGATACCACATTGTAAAGACATTTCTTAAGTTTAATAATTTTGCCGACAAAGGTAGAAAATAATTATGAATTATGAATTATGAATTAAAAATTATCGCGGTAACCGCATCAAAATTTTACACTTTCCGGCGTAGCAGATGAACCCAAAATAACAGAATTTTGATGCGGTTGTTAAAGTCGTTATATAATGTGTAATTATATGAAAAAAGTTTGTATCTTTGCACCAAAGACTAATTAGACTAATGGTAGGCAACAAAAAAATATCGCTCATAATTCCATCATTATCAGTAACTTACAGGGGGAGTGGGAGGGGTAAATTTATTTGCCTCGGCAAGCCCGCGCAAGAGCATCTTCGTGTTTCCGCGTTTCCGGCGTTAAATACCATTTTCACAAACATACCAACAAGCCGTAATGGGACTTTCGAGTCCTGTTGCGGCTTGTTGCGTTATTACGAGGGCGAAGCCCGAAGCAAACCGGAAAAAGCCGCTGCCGGTTCCCCTTGGCTGAAAGCCAATATTTTCATAACCGCAGGTCGTGACCTGCGGAATAACGATGCAAGTTCACATCTGCCTGTAAGGCAGGACGGCGTGTTGGCCAACACGCCTTTCCCGCACGAACATAACATATCCGCATGGTAGGCATGTACAGCACGGTAGAAAATCATTGCCACCCCACCTCGCTGTATGCCGTAAGTATGCAACCCAAACCGCCAATGGCCGCATACCTACCCGATGCAGAGTAGTGGGAGAGAGATTTCCTTCAAGACGTTCGCGGACAAACAGCTCCGCGCAAGTGTGACCACCGTAGGGTCGATGACTTCGTTCACCACCTCGGCGTGGAGCCATCCTGCCGCAACGCCAACGGTTTATGACGGTTATGTACTGAACGGCGTGACCGTGACGCGCGGCGAAGAGGGTGGTGGTGCGAGTTGGGACTATTTCCCCAAAGCCAACTGGCCGGCAAGAGACTCCGTGGATTTCTTCGCTTACTCGCCCGCGTCCAGTGTGAATGTCACGACCGGTCTGAAACAGAATGTGACCACATTCCCGACCCCTCCTATTGGCGGCCCCGAGATTCAATACACCGTTCCAAGATGGGATGGCGACAGTCAGGTTGACCGGCAAGAAGATTTCATGGTGACTAAAAGTCAAAAATTGGCTTATAACCCAAGCGATCCTACCGTGCATTTAAACTTCAAGCATGCCCTGTCACGGATTGTTTTCAAGGCTCAAAATCAGAACAAAAACAAGACCTATCTGATTAAAGAATTGGCTTTGAGTAATCTGAAATCGAAGGGAACGCTCAACCTGCTGGATTCGGTACCGAATGGTGCAGATCCATTTCCGCACGTTTCGGGAACATATGACGTGGCTTGGAAAGCACAATCCGATTCGGTGACTTACAAAGTTGATCTCGGGAGCACAAATGTGTATGTGCCTTACAACACAGGAACTGGCAGCGGCGATTACACCGATGTTACCAATGCGAGTAACGGTTTGATGGTGCTGCCGCAGGAAACTATCTTGGGAAGATTCACCGGCGCCACTCCGGAATATGGCACGATAGCCGAAGTAGCCGCCAGTCCGACGGATGCTACTTATTTGTACGCCACCGTTGCCAAAGTGATTACCTCACCAACGACACAGTCAATACGCGCCAGGTTGTATTTCGTCTGCATGACCCTGCAAATAAAGCGCAAGGTATCGTATTTGAAGCCGGCAAGCAATATACGTTTTTGCTGACCTTAGGCTTGGACGGCGAAGAGATTGCGTTCTCTATTCCGACGGTGACGGCGTTTAATGAGAGTGCAGTGGTGGATGCGCCGAAAGTTCGATTCCCTTGCGGCAAACCGTTTAAAGGTTATACGACTGCGAGTTATAGTAATACCGGATTAGAAAATCTTTGCTGGACAACGCAAAATATTGCCGAAGGCGTGGCAGCTGCTACGAGCTACGACAGTGGTGGAAGCAATCCTCAATCCGGTCGTGGCTGGTATTACGATTGGTCGCAGGCTGACGCGGCGTGTAAAGAACTTGGAGCGGAATGGTCGGTGCCGTCGCTGCCTCAATGGAGTGCATTTCTAATGGCCTTCAGCACTCTCGCGCCTGGTGCCGGGACGATTGGGACTGCCACTAGCCTACGAGATGACTGGACCGGGGGAAGTGCAATGAATGGGAGCAGGAACCAATATGGGATATGGGCGGAATGGGACGTCGCCCTATGGCTATGGGCACAATCCACCGAGGGACTACGCTGGGACGCTGCGACGGGCAACATCTCATCACATTCTTGGCCGATGGACCCAACCAATAAGATGGGCGTGAGGTGTGTGCGCAGTTTGTAGGGTTGCAGTCTTGAACTGTGATTCGTGTGATTTTTGTGATGGACTATGATTTTGTAGAGAATCATAGCTCATCATTGTGATCATTATTGTTACTCACATGGATTTTCCGGATACGCAATAGCCCTCGCGGGCTTTCACCTTCCATCCTTCCACCCTTCACCTTTGGACTTTGGACTTTGGGTGATCTTGAAAACAAGATTTTGCCGGCGATTTCGTACCTCATTTTGCAAAAATTTAATTAACTTTGCACGTTCAAAAAAATATAATTAGCAAGGTGTAAAACATTAGTAAAATGAAAATGAAAAATATAATCAGAGGGCTGCTGATAGCTTGTTTATTGCCAACATTCAATTTGCAGGCGCAGAATGACAGTACGGAAGTCACATATACCGCTCCGAATTGGCACGAGACGATTACCAATATACCCGGCGATTTTGCCACCGCCGGAAAAGCATTATTCAGCAAAGAAAGCATTGTGCCGTTGAGTATCATAGCCGGTTCTACGGCGGTGTTATATCTTTTCGACCAACAGTTGGTGGACGGAGTGCAGAAATTCAGCCGTAACATTGGATTGAATGCCGAAAGTAAGTTCGTGTCGCTGATACAAATCGGCGATTTGAGAATCATGGAAGGTCCGGGCAACCTCAATACCGGATTCTACTTTATTGGCGAAGGCTGGACAAGCATATTGATTTTTGGCGGCATCGGCATCCACGGAGCCATCACGGATAATAAAAAAGAGATACGCCTGTTGAGTCAAGCTTTAGAGGGCTATCTTGAACTGGGTATTACAACTCAGCTGCTCAAACGCTCATTTGGGCGCGAAACTCCGCGGACAGCAACCGTCGATCGTGGGAAATTCCGTCCGTTTCCATCGCTTTCCAATTACCAAGCTCAAGTGTCTAAATACGATGCCCTGCCCTCGGGACACATGGCGACGATGGCTTTTACAGTCACTTTGCTTGCCGAAACTTATCCTGAAAATCGCTTGATTCGCCCGATAGGCTATTCTCTGATAGGACTTTGCGCCCTGTCAATGATGAACAACGGCGTACATTGGGCAAGCGATTATCCCTTAGGTTTTGGCATCGGCTATTTGTTTGCCAAAGTGGTTGCGCAGCGGGGACGTGTGCTGCAAGGCATAGTCAAACCCAATAGCTTGCTCAATCAGCTTGAAGTGTCGCCCACCATGCTATTTGATGGCAGTAGCGTTGCCTCGGGATTGAAATTGTCGTTGCAATTATAGTGTCCGCACTTCCTTAAACGCATAAGTGCGCCTTTCGCCTTTGTCTGTTTCCAAATGCAGCAATCCGTCGTCGGAAATGGATTGAATGGCCGCACGAAATCGCCCGTTTTCATCTTCATAATCAAAAAAGCCCGTTTTGCGATAAAGATTTTGCGCATACATTTGCGCAATGTAGGGGCGACCCGCGCAGTCGTCCGAGTAAGTGCCTAAACAATAATCTTTCAATTGTTCATACACCTTATATATATGGTACAAAATTTCCTCTAATAAAGTATCCAAATCCGTGTCTAAACCGGTGATTTGTTTGATGGAAACCGGATTAGGCGCCTCGCTCTTAAATTCCAATTGATTGACATTCATTCCAACACCAACAATCGACCGTCGGATATGACCGTCCTGCCAATCATTTTCAATCAAGATGCCGGCAATTTTTTGCTCACCCACATAAATATCATTCGGCCACTTGATGCATACTTCGGGATGTGCGACTTTTTTCATGGAATTGTGGGTCAAGCTCGCCATGACGGCATTGATCACTCCCAATGCAACCGCCTCAGAAAGCAAAAAGTGTTGTTTGGGCAACAAAAAATCAGGATAAAGCAACATGCTGAAAGTCAGGTTTTTACCGGCTTCTGCCTCCCAAGCATTGTCCGCTTGTCCACGTCCGGCGGTTTGCTCCCAAGCCACCAGCGTGGTGCCTTCCGGCAAAGACGGAGCATCCTCCGACCGTTGTTTTAATAGTCGATTGGTAGAATCCGTTGCTTGTATGCGAATAATCTGCACTTGTTTGAATTATTTTGCAAATTTACGAAAAATAATTCAATTTGCGCATCACAAACAAAAATGCTATCTTTGCAGCAAATTCACATTCTTTAATGAAATATTTTATGAAAAAAACAATTGTGATAGCTTTATTGCTTTGCCGGATAATACCGGTTGTTGCGCATGATATTGCACCGAAAGGGGATGGCGTGTTAAGGATTATGTGTTATAATGTGCATAACTTCGTTGGCATGGATAATCGGGTGGATTACCAACGAATTGCGGACGTGATAAACGATGTGGCGCCGGATGTGGTTGCCATACAGGAAGCCGATAGTGCCACACAAAGGAGTGAGGGTGTTTATACGCTGAAGGAATTGGCCGACAGGACATCCATGATTCCGATTTATGCTCCGGCGATCGACTATCAGGGCGGCAAATACGGCGTTGGCATACTTTCAAAGGACAAACCGCTTTCCGTCAGGCAAATACCTCTACCCGGAAGGGAAGAAATGCGGGTGCTCCTGATTGTGGAATTTGAAAATTACGTCTTTGCCTGCACACATTTTTCTTTGGATAGCGAAGACCGGCTGGCTTCTGTCGCCATTATTAATGAAGCGATGACGGGCATTACAAAGCCGCTGTTTCTTGCCGGCGATATGAACTCGGCACCGGATTCCCCGTCGCAGGTCGCCTTGCGGCAAACATTCGATGTTTTAAGCGATGTAACGCAACATACATTTCCGGTCAATCCCACACGGTGCATCGACTATATTTACCAATACCGAAATGGAAAGGACTGTTCCGTATTGAATCGGCAAGTCATCAATGAAACTATGGCTTCAGACCATTTGCCTCTTTTTGTAGATATTAAATATTAAAATTTTTTGTTGCGGCGATAAAAATAGGTCGGTAAAAACGCAAAAAATCGTTCAAAACCGACAAAACAGTTGAGTTTAACTCCACAGCAGCGAGTTTCATCGCGTTTGCTGTGGATTTTATGGTTGTATACGCCATTAATTTCTTGAGATTGTACGCCATTGCGGCCAACAAAACCTGCTTGTCGGCTAAATCTATCCCTTTGGTGTAAACTTTTTTTATCGCTCGAAAATTTATCAGCGTTCCCCATACAGGCTCAACCGTTTTTGCTCGCCTCGCATCATGCGTTTGCCTTTACGTGTGTTTATGCGCTTTTCTGCTCTTTTCTGCTCTTTCGTAATCTATCACCGGTAACCGTTATACTCTTATAGCCTGCTTTGTTTACACAAGTTTCTCGCAATGGACAATTTTTACAATCTGCTGCTTTGCTTCGGTAACGAAACGCACCGGTGCCCTGTCTTTTATCATGCGCCATGATGGGGTATGTATGCCTCAATATTTTGTTCTTCCAAATAGCGTAACGACTCGCCGCTACTGTAACCTGTATCTGCCAACATCTCTTCTACTTCTAGCGTTTAGTTAATTTTGATAAGCCGTAAATATTTTGTATCTTTGCAGCAAAAAAACACTTATGGCAAAATATCGGGTAAAATTAACAAAAGCAGAAGTTTCAGAGCTTCAAAAAATTGTGAACAAAGGT
>BNTP01000011.1 GCA_025996695.1 Bacteroidia bacterium
CTCCTCCTACGGAAAAATATTACCCCCGCGAGAATCGAATGGCTCTGAAAAAAAACTTCGCGCTGCAAATATCCGATTCTCATGGGGTTAAATCAATTTTGGGTGTCGCAATGACGAAGTCAGGAGAAAGAAGAATCCGGAAACAGAAATTACACATCTTAGCGAAGAGTTAGAACAAGTCAAAAAAGAGAACAAATCCCGTACTCAAAAATTGGCGACAGCCAATTCTCGGAAATCGAAGTTGCAGAAAGAGCTTAAAAAAAGACGAACAGAAAATCGAACTGAGAAAAGAACAACTACAATCACTCTCGAACCAATTGAAAGACACCGATATTCTGAACTTATTGTTAGACTGATTACGCTGCTCTACACCCGGAGCGGTTGCGGATTGCGTTCTATTATAGAGGTACCGGAGGTAGTAAATGAAACATTTGAGGGTATACTGGGAGAGGTACCCTGTTATAACACGATTGGAAACTGGGTGAAGAAGTATGGTCTGGATGTGTATAACTCATAGCGATGTGAGTGTTCTCGACATGTCGGTCTCTAAGAGTTGGACGGGAGAAAGCGTTAAACACAACTTGAGAAGGCAGCGGAAAAGGTGGGTCATATGCCTGAATATGCGATAAGCGATAATGCTTCCATCATGGCCAAAGGCATACGGCTGTCGGGCATTGATCATCATCGTGACATCAGCCATTCCCTTGGCATGTATTTGGAAAGAACCTATAAGGAAGCGGATGATTTCAAGGCGTATGTCAAACAGTGGTCTTGCAAAATGTTAGATGTATATCATACGCTCTCCTGTCAGAAAAAAACTGTCTACCGGCAACTCTCGAATGATTCAACTGGGATGTGACATACTCAATTTCTTACATATAGAAGCATCTATGCTTAAATCAGATAAAGAGGTTCACAATAACTCTTCCGATATTATAGAATCTGTATTTGGAACCTATAAGGCACAAAAATCGCCAAACAAGTTACACGGTGTTACGCCCTTCATCCTGTTTATTTCTGCACATACGCAGTTACTAAAAAACAAGAATAAGAAAAACTTCTTTTTTAAAGAACGCTTGGAACGAATACGCCTCAAGTATATAGACGCTCCTGACTTTGACACTGGGACACCCTAAACAAATTTCCAAAAGTTTTCATCAAACAGCGCGACGATGGACAGGTGTTTTGGGGTCAGGAGCATTGTTTTCGTCATGGATTCATTGCAGATTGGCAACTTAATTTTCAAAGTTGTAATGGTCTTGGCAATGTCCAAGACTTTATCTACACTCAGATTTATCCCTTTTAACCTCAAAATCCGTTCCAATTCCTTATAAACCTTGTATGCCACGAAACAAATACAGACATGCGCTTCAATGCGTTTGGGCGTAAAGTGGAACATCGGTCGCAGTTCCAAAGTACCTTTTGTAATTCTGAATGCTCGTTCAACCTGCCATAAACCGTTGTATTGCTCATAGATTTCACCGGCAGAAAGATTGGTGTTGGTTGCATAACCTTTTAATCCGTCCCTTTTCACGATTGAAAGCATCTTTCTTTGCTCTCTTGTCGGAATAGCCGACAATCAACCGACAATGAGGTATTTTTCCCAATTCGTAAAAACAACCGTCTTGCTTTTCCAATGATAAAATCCACTGCTTAATTTCTTCACTCTCATTTTTTATCCTTGCTCCGATAATATATTTATAACCGCCTGATTCTAAAAGTGCCCTATTGGTTTTGTTCATCAACCCCGCATCGGCAACAACCACAAAATCGTCCAAATCAAAGCGTTTTACAAAATCTTCCACTATCGGAAGCATTGTTCGTCCCTCATATTGAGAGCCGTTGAATAGCGAATAAGACAGCGGATAACCATCCCTGTCAACGGTGGCTACCTTGCTGCGTGGCTGACAAATCCGGGAAACAACCAAATGCTTCAAAATCTCATCGTCTATCCTGTCAAAACCAATCAAATGAAACACCCTGTTTAATATCAATTGAGTGCCATTGAGCAGTATGTTTTCAATATTGCCCGGTAAATGCGCGGTAATCTGTTTTTCTTCCTGTTCACGTGTATGTTCTGCAACCATATCGCGTTGGCCATGATAATCGGCAAGCCATGTTTTGCCTTGCTGATACAACTTCTCTATCTCGGTGGCATTGGAACGGCTACCGACTGTTTTAACTACACGGTAGTTGCCACCGCGTTTGTCGATTACCTGAACGCTGACTACGCCACTCGGATTTTTCTTTTTGCGTATAAACATATCGCAAAAGTAACGCTTTTTTTTGCAGGGACACCCAAAATGGTGTCCTGAAAAATCTATTCAACTGATTATTAGATGATTACAAAAACAATTGAGAAAAAGTGTCAAAGGCAGGAGGCGATCATAACTACACTTGGTAACTCATATACTTATGCAACTTGGGACGTCTTGACAACAAACTCGCCCGTTGTTCAAAGTGGGAACACCTACAATCCCACCATTCAATTCGTCAATTCCCCAAATTTCCCCATAAGACAGCCGATGCACGCCCATTTGTCCGGTGGGCCTCGCCGTGTATTGTGCATTAGCATATAAGTAATGCACAAAATTTGTATAAAATTCATGATGGATAGTTTACCCTCGTTGGATTAAACATAGATTCTCCCTCGTTGATAGAGGCTTCATGTCCAAACCCGACTGGGGTTTCCCGAGAAAACCTATCAGGACGACAAAAACAAACCCTGACTATTGAAGAAGGGCACTGATTCGTCGAGAGTCAGTGCTTCTTTTATAAAAACACACACACGGGGCTTAGTGCTGCTGCCTGAATAGCAGCTCAATCTTGCGATTTTAGCCAATCACATCAAATTTCGCGAATTTTAGAAGTAGCTGCTTGCGACCGGCGTCGTCAAATTTTACGATCGCTTTGGCGTCACCGGCGTCAAGCAATAACTCGACGATGGTGCCGTCGCCGAAACGGGAGTGGCGAATTTTGCCGCCCACTTTTAGATTGCCGATGCTTTGTTGCTGTTGAGGCTCAGTCTGTCGCGTTCCTATGTGGGTGAATTTGCTCGGAGGCAATTCGCTCACGGGGCGTTGGAGCGCCTCCACACCCGAAGCGCTGTCTTCACGACGATATGATTGCTGATGCGTGTAAAATGGTCTTGGGCGCTCATACACACTTTCGGATGCAAAAGGCGAAGACACTTTCAAATAGCGGGCATCAATCTCTTGAAGGAAGCGGCTGGGGCGACATTCACTGGATGCGCCGTGAAGAAAGCGCCTTTTGGCATAGCTCAACGTTAGATTTTCTTCGGCGCGGGTGACTGCCACATAAAACAGGCGGCGCTCTTCTTCTATATCTTGTGGGTGCTCGTTGGCGCGACCACTTGGAAAGAGATTTTCTTCCATTCCCACAACAAACACGTTTTTGAACTCCAAACCTTTTGCCGAATGGACAGCACTCATGATTACGCGATTCATATCCTCTTCGGATTGATTATCATGATCGGTAAACAACGACACTTCGGCCAAAAAATCTTGCAGCTTGACGCCTCCGTTGCCCCCATTCGCTCGCTGACTGACAAACGAACGGAGACTATTGCTCAACTCGTTGAGATTCTGCACTTTACTCAATCTTTCGGGGGTGTTGTCGGTATTCAAATCGGCAATCAGCCCCGTGTTGAGAATAATTTCCGTACTCAATTCGAAGGCGTCCATTGTTTCGTTGTCTTTCTGAAAACCTTCAATCAACGCCTTGAAGTCTGCTAATTTTTTAGTCGTACCATGATTGATTTCCATTTGGTAATGGGCCGGGTCGGACAATACTTTCCAGGGACTGATGCCCTGAGCGTTGGCTACCGCGAGAATTTTATTCACGGTGGTGTCGCCAATGCCGCGTGCAGGATAGTTGATGATACGTTTGAGCGCCTGCTCGTCGGCCGGATTGGCAATTAACCGCATGTAGGCTATGACGTCTTTAATTTCTTTGCGCTGGTAAAACGACAGTCCGCCATAGACGCGATACGGAATATTCAGCTTGCGCAACGACTCCTCAAAAATACGACTTTGGGCATTTGTACGATACAAAATGGCGAAATCTTTATTCGCATAATTGTGCCGCATCTGCATTTGTTTGATTTGGCTGGCAATGTACTGCCCCTCTTCGCGGTCGTCATACGCGCCTTGAACGGTAATTTTTTCGCCCACAGGCTTTTCGGAAAAAACCGTCTTGACAATTTGCTCTCGATTCTTCTCAATCAGCGAATTAGCGGCATTGACAATCGTTTGGGTAGAGCGATAATTTTGCTCCAATTTGAACAGTTTACATTCCGGATACGTCTGTTGAAAGCCTAAAATATTGCCAATCGTAGCCCCACGAAAGGAATAAATGCTCTGCGCATCGTCGCCTACCACGCAAATGCGATGATGCTTGGCAGCCAATTGCAGGATAATTTCGTGCTGCACAGGGTTGGTGTCCTGATACTCGTCAACCAAAATGAATTGAAACTGATTTTGATAATATTCAAGAACATCCGGATTCTTTTTGAAAAGCGTGTAAGTCTGCAACAGCAAATCATCAAAATCCAACGCATTAGCCGTTTGGCAGCGATTGCAATAGGCCTGATAGATTTCGCAGGTGTCGGGACGTTTCACAAAATTATCGTGTTCAATCAATTCGCGGATGTGACGGTATTTTTCGGGCGTAATCAGGGCATTTTTTGCTCTGGAAATATGCGATTGAACGACGGAGGCCTTATAAATCTTGTCGTCCAACTCCTTCTCTTTAATAATCGTCTTGATAAGATTTTGCGAATCTTGCGAATCATAAATGGTAAAATCGGATTGAAAATCCATCGCATTCGCATTGCGGCGCAGGATGCTCGAAAAAACAGAGTGGAAAGTTCCCATCCAAATTCGACGCGCCGTTTCATCGCCCACAATCTGCCCGATACGCGATTTCATTTCCCGTGCCGCTTTGTTGGTAAACGTCAGCGCCAGAAGGTTATAGGGTGAAATTCCTTGCTGCAAAAGGTGCAACAATTTGTAGGTAATGACGCGCGTTTTCCCCGACCCGGCACCCGCAATCACGAGCGACGGGCCGTCGTTGTAGAGCACGGCATTGCGCTGATTTTCGTTTAATTCGTGTAGAAATTCGTCCATTTATTGTTGTTTTGAATCGTCATTGCGGGCTTGACCCCAAGTCATTAAGTTAAGCTCAAAATGCGGCGGCGTCCTTGCGAGGGCGAAGCCCGAAGCAATCCAAAATGAGTATTGGAAGTGGTTTGCTTCGCTAACGCTCGCAATGACGGGAACTCAAAATTCCTTAATTTAATGGCATTGTGGGCTTGTGATGATTGTCTTGAACGGTGATTTACAGCGCTGCAATCACTTCAATTTCGACCAAGCCGTTTTTCGGAAGGGTTTTCACCGCCACTGCCGAACGCGCCGGATAGGGTTCGCTGAAATGTTTGCCATACTCCTCGTTTACTACTGCAAAATCCGCCATGTCGGCCAAAAAGACGGTTGTTTTCACCACATTATCTAAGGTGAGATTGGCTTCTGCCAACACGGCTTTG
Organism: Bacteroidia bacterium; assembly: GCA_025996695.1. GTDB lineage: Bacteria > Bacteroidota > Bacteroidia > Bacteroidales > Azobacteroidaceae > Azobacteroides. The sequence goes on from BNTP01000011.1 coordinate 5,564, forward strand.
ATGTTTTTGAACGCTTGCGTGGTTTGTGCTACCACACCCTCCACCAAATTACCTGTTGCCGGATCGAGGCCTAATTGTCCGGAGCAATACACCAAATTACCTGTTTTAATCGCTTGTGAATACGGACCGATTGCTGCCGGTGCGTTTTTCGTAAAAATTGCTTGTTTCATAATCTTTTAATTTTAAGGTGCAAATGTAGTGATTTCTTGACAACAAATCACTATGTTTTTCATTATTTATGTAAAAAAATGCCCAATTTTTATCCGGCGGGGTAAACCGAAAAATCCTGTGTTTCGCGATAGACCTCAGGGCTTTGGAGTTGGATTGGGAGCACCTGCACACACCCGTTTTTCCCGTTAGGGAATAAACAAAAACGACATTTTGAAATGCTCCCATTGAACGCGCGATTTCGCGAATTTCGGCCACACTGTTGCAAATATGAAAAATTATGCGTAAATTTGCCCCAAAATTTAATAACATGAAATATTTTTTTTCTATAGCGTTAACCTTTTTTTGTGTGTTTATAGATGCAAAATCGGAAATCATTGTGAGTAGGCCTACGACGATGGAAGTGCCGATACATGGCAAAAAACGGATGATATTTGAGTTTTATGGCGATAATATCTTTCGCTTGTTTTGGGACACTTCCGGCGGAAAGTTGCGCAATCCGGAAGCGAAACCGGAGGCAAAAATTTTGGTAGATAATCCACACAAAACCGTTCACTTACGGGAACTAAAAAATGACGCTGCCGGGGTTATTTCCATTAGTACGGAAAAAATTACCGTTCAAGTGGATCTAAAAACATCCTTGATGAAAGTGATCAATAAACAGACCGGACGAACCGTTGTGGAAGAAGTCAAGCCGGTGCAATTTCAAAAAGGACAAGTGATTCTGACGCTTAAAGAAAATCCTGACGAGTATTTCTATGGCGGTGGCGTGCAGAACGGCCGTTTTTCGCACAAAGGCAAAACAATTGCGATTGAAAATCAGAACAGTTGGACAGACGGTGGTGTGGCTTCGCCGACCCCTTTTTATTGGTCTACCAATGGCTATGCCGTGATGTTTCATACCTTTCAGAAAGGACGTTATGCGTTTGGCTCGGAAGAAAAAGGAGTGGTGCGGCTGATGCATACTACCGATTATTTGGATGTGTTTTTCATGATAAATGACGGTGCGGTGGCTCTGTTGAACGATTTTTATCAATTGACCGGTCATCCGGTGCTGTTGCCCAAATTCGGATTTTATCAAGGACATTTGAATGCCTACAACCGCGATTACTGGAAAGAAGACGAAACGGGCATCCTGTTTGAGGACGGCAAACGCTACAAAGAAAGTCAAAAAGACAATGGCGGCACGAAAGAATCGCTGAATGGCGAACTCAATAACTATCAATTTTCGGCACGCGCCGTCGTCGATCGCTATAAAAATGCCGATATGCCGCTGGGCTGGATTTTACCTAACGACGGCTATGGAGCAGGTTATGGACAGACCGAAACCTTGGACGGCAACATTCAAAATTTGAAATCTTTTGGTGATTATGCCCGCACAAATGGTGTAGAAATCGGTCTGTGGACACAATCGGCCTTGCATCCGAAGCCGGACATCAGCGCGCTGTTGCAACGCGACATTGTGAAAGAAGTGCGTGATGCAGGGGTGCGCGTCCTGAAAACCGATGTCGCTTGGGTAGGCCCCGGCTATTCGTTCGGCCTAAACGGCGTGTCCGATGCAGCTGAAATCATGACACGGTACGGCGATAATGCACGCCCGTTCATCATCTCTTTGGACGGTTGGGCAGGCACACAACGCTATGCCGGCATCTGGTCGGGCGACCAAACGGGCGGCTTGTGGGAGTACATTCGCTTCCATATCCCGACTTATATCGGTTCGGGTTTGTCGGGTCAGCCGAATATTACTTCCGATATGGATGGTATTTTTGGCGGCAAAAATGCAATCATCAACACCCGTGATTTTCAATGGAAAACATGGACACCGATGGAACTGAATATGGACGGTTGGGGCAGCAACGAGAAATATCCGCAAGCCTTAGGTGAGCCTGCAGCCAGCATCAACCGCTATTATCTGAAATTAAAATCCGCGTTGATACCTTATACTTATAGCATTGCTAAAGAAGCAGTAGACGGCTTGCCAATCATTCGCGCCATGTTCTTGGAATATCCCAACAATTATACTCTTGGCAAAGCCACACAATACCAATATTTGTATGGTCCGAGCTTCCTGGTGGCGCCAATCTATCAGGCAACAAAATCCGATACGCTCGGCAATGATATTCGCAACGGCATCTATCTGCCTGAAGGACAATGGATTGATTATTTTTCAGGCACGAAATATAACGGCAATGTCATTATCAATAATTTTGATGCTCCATTGAAAAAATTACCCGTATTTGTCAAAAATGGGGCGATTATTCCGATGACGAATCAAAATAACAATGTGTCGGAAATCAAAAAAGATGCACGTATTTATGATATTTATCCTTTTGGGCACAGCGAATTTACCGAATACGATGACGATGGCGTTTCTGAAGACTACAAAATAGGTGCAGTTGCAACTACTTTGATAGAATCTGATGTAAATAAAAACAAGGCAACGATTACGGTGCATCCGACACAAGGCAATTTTCATGGTTTTGTGAAAGAAAAAACAACCGAATTTTGGTTTCACGTAACGGCTAAACCAAAGAAAATAACCGCAACCATCGGAGGCAAAACAGTTAAATTGACCGAAGTGTCAAGTTTAGAGGCTGTTCAAAATGGGGCAAATGTCTTTGCTTATGATGCAACTCCGGCAAATGTCGATTCGTTTGGACATCATTTTCAATTGGCAATCAAGTTAGCAAAAGCAGACGTGACGGCAGCCAAAACAACGGTATCCATTGACGGTTTTGTGTATGAACCTGCAAGCACGCTTGCTAAAACAGGCACATTAACCGCCCCGAAAAACGCCAAAATAACGGACGAGAACAGCAAAGCATACACTTTAACGCCCACTTGGGATGCGGTGGACAATGCCGACTTCTATGAAATTGACTTAAATGGTATGCGTTACACGACGATTAAAGACACCGAATTGCAATTTGAAAATTTGGCGGTCGAAACGGGTTATGATTTCAATTTAAGAGCCGTGAACAAAGACGGACATTCCGACTGGACTGCCCTCTCAGGCAAGACAAAAACCGACCCCTTGGAATTTGCCATCAAGGGCATCACAGGCATTTCAGACGTGAAAAATCAGAGCGGTTACGCCCTGCGCTACTTGTTTGACTTCGACGAATCCAATCAATGGCACACCAGATACGACACCACTTACACGTCGTTTGACATCGTAATGGATTTGCACACCATCAATCAATTGGACAAAATCCACTATCTGGGACGTCAAGGGGCAAAAAATGGCACTATCTTGAAAGGAGCATTTGCTTACAGTTCCGACAACCAAACGTGGACGGATGCCGGTACGTTTGAATGGCCGCAAAACGATGACGTGAAAATATTCGCATTCAAAGACCGTCCAACAGCTAAATACGTGAAACTGACAGTGACAGAATCCGTTAAGGGCTTTGGTTGTGGTCGCGAATTGTATGTATTCAAAGTTCCGGGCACGGAAAGCTACTTGCCGGGCGACATCAACAACGACCGCTTGGTGGACGAAAACGACTTCACGTCCTACATCAATTACACGGGCTTGAAACTGGGCGATTCCGACTTTGAGGGCTATGTGGACAAGGGCGATGTCAATCAAAACGGCCGCATTGATGCGTATGACATCTCAGTGGTGGCAACGCAACTCGAAGGTCGTGCACGCCGAAGAGCAGGCGAAAAACTCGCAGGAGTCATAGAACTTAGTGTGCCGAAAAAAACATATACGGCGGGCGAAACAATTGAAATCACGGTGCGCGGGAAAGACCTCAAAACGGTGAATGCGCTCGGATTTTCTCTGCCTTACAATCAGCAAGATTATGAATTTCTCGCTGTTGAACCGCTGAATATGCAACAAATGACGAATTTAACAAACGACCGTCTGCACACCAATGGCTCAAAAGTCCTTTATCCGGCGTTTGTAAACAAAGGTGCTAAGCCTTATCTCGAAGGCACATCCGATTTGTTTGTTTTGAAATTCAAAGCTAAACGCAAATTGACATACGATTTGAAACTCACCGATGTAATGTTGGTAGATAATGTGTTGAAGACGCTGCAAAATGATTGAAAGCTATGGCACAAAGATTTGATTGTTTGGTCATTGGTTCCGGCATTGCAGGGATGAGCTACGCGTTGAAAGTGGCCGATAAAGCGAGTGTGGCCTTGCTGTGTAAAACAACTTTGGAAGAAGCCAACACGTTTTATGCACAGGGCGGAATCGCCTCTGTGACATTGCCTTACGACGATTTTGAAAAGCACGTGCAGGACACTTTTGTCGCCGGCGACGGCATTTGCGACAAGACGGTGGTGGAAAAAGTTGTCCGTGAAGCACCGCAACAGATTAAGGAACTCGTCCGCTGGGGCGTGGATTTCGACAAAGACGCGAAAGGCGAATTTGACTTGCACAAAGAGGGCGGTCATTCCGAATTTCGCATCCTGCACCACAAAGACAACACCGGACAAGAGATTCAGGAGAGTCTGATTAACGCCATCAAACGACATCCGAACATCAAGGTGTTTGATCATCATTTTGCCATAGAAATACTCACACAGCACCACCTCGGGCAGAAAGTGACGAAAGACACGCCCGACATTGAGTGCTATGGCGCATACGTTTTGGACGAAAGCACAAACGAAATTCACACGTTTTTGTCAAAAGTCACAATGATTTGCACCGGCGGCATCGGCTGCATTTATCAGACCACGACCAATCCGCTGGTGGCAACCGGCGACGGCATCGCGATGGTCTATCGAGCCAAAGGCTTGGTCAAAGACATGGAGTTTGTGCAATTTCATCCAACGGCTTTATACAATCCGATGGAACGCCCGTCGTTCCTCATTACTGAGGCGATGCGTGGCTATGGAGCTGTTTTGCGCACGCAAGACGGCAGAGAATTTATGCAAAAATACGACGAACGGGGCAATCTGGCTCCGCGCGACATCGTGGCACGTGCCATTGACAACGAAATGAAAAACAGCGGCAGCGATTTTGTCTACCTCGACGTGACGCACAAAGACGCCGAAGAAACCAAGCGCGAATACCCCACGATTTACGAAAAATGTCTGTCCGAAGGCATCGACATCACGAAAGAATACATTCCGGTGGCTCCGGCGGCGCATTACCTCTGTGGCGGCATTGTGGTGGACATGAATGCGTGCACCACCATTAATCGGCTGTATGCGGCCGGAGAATGTTCGCGTACCGGTTTGCACGGTGCTAATCGCTTGGCATCCAATTCGTTAATCGAAGCAATCGTCTATGCCGATGCAGCTTCCAAACATACATTAGAACATCTAAGCGACTATGTTTTCAAAGAAAATATTCCCGAATGGGACGACAAAGGCACTTCGCTGACGGAGGAAATGGTGTTAATCACGCAAGAAGCCAAAGAAGTGGGCGCTTACATGAGCAATTACGTGGGCATCGTGCGTTCAAATCTGCGTTTGGAACGGGCTTTTGAACGCTTGGAACTCCTCTACAAAGAGACAGAAAGCCTGTTTGCTCGCTCAATCGTGTCCAAAGACATCTGCGAACTCCGCAACATCATCAATGTGGGCTACCTTGTCATCAAGCAGGCGATGGCACGCAAAGAGAGTCGCGGACTGCATTACACGATTGATTATCCGCGTAAAAATCCGGTGGCGGTAAAATAATTATGTTATTCACACATGATTTTGCGAATAATTGAAAAATTATTGTTAACTTTGCAAAGTTAAATTTTGAAAGGGAAAAATGAAAACAATAAGTTTAAAAATACCGGAAATGTCCGAACTTGATGCGTTGCAATTATATATGATACTTGCGAGTAGTTTGTATGAGAAAGGTAAATTGTCGCTGGGACAAGCCGCCGAGGTTGCAAATATGTCAAAACGCACATTTGTCGAACTTTTAGGCAATTACAATGTATCGGTTTTCAATTACCCTGCATCTGATTTGAAAAATGAAAAAATTTATGTCTAAAACAATAATTTCAGACACAAGTTGTTTCATCATCCTTTCAAAAATAGGAGAACTCGAGATTCTGCAACAACTTTTCGGAAACATTGTTACTACACCCGAAATAGCAGATGAATTTGGTGAAATTTTGCCTGATTGGGTGGAAATAGTTGCGGTAAAGGATAAACACAAACAGCAACTATTTGAAATCCAGGTAGATAAAGGAGAATCAAGTGCTATGGCTTTGTCCTTAGAAATGGCAAAATCATTGCTAATCATAGACGACTATAAGGCTCGAAAATTAGCAAAAACACTTAATATAGATTACACAGGAACAATTGGAATACTGATTATGGCAAAACACAAAGGCATAATCACTTCCATCAAGCAAATTTTAGAAAAAATAAAAGCAACCAATTTTCGCATTTCTGCCGAATTGGAACTTCAAGCATTGATTGATACAAAAGAGTGATCATGTTTTGAAATGCACGGGTGCACGGCAAATTTACCTTTTTCAAAGGAGAGAGCGCTGTCCCTGCAAGGCTAAGAAATAGCACCTCAAAAAAAGATTTTGCGTTTGATTGTAGAGTTTGTAAGGTGCAGTGCCACCCGACAAACGGATAGACAGACTACCGGTGTTGCCACACGTTGGCAGTTGCATTCCGATGACTTGGGCTTGCAGACTGTCTTGCGGCTCATACACGGTGATGGTTTCGCTGTAAGTGGTTCCCAGACTGTCGATGACCGTAATAAGGTAATTGCCCGGATACAGGTTTTCAAAACGGTTCATGTCAGAATAGTTTTCTTCGATAGCCCGTTTGTAACGGTAATGACCCCAACCGCCGACTCCTTGCACGGCAATACTGCCGGTCTGTGATTTACAAAGTGCGTCGTGGACTGCTAATTTCACCAAATGCAAATTATCCGCAGGCTCTGTCACTTCCAGCCAACCGGTGGCTCCTTGACAACCCAGCGTGTCATCGGTGATTTCCAAATAGTAATTGCCGGCCAATACCTTGTCAAATGTAAATGGCATGAAAGCATTATTCGTGCCGGAAAGGCTGTCTACCACTGCGCCACTGTTGTCTTTGAGGCGCACGGTTTTGCTGCCGGTATTGCCGCCCGCTATCTCAAAAGTGATTTTTCCGCCTGCGGCACCTTTGGTCGCCGAAGCATGGATCGCAATCACTTTAATGGACAGGGAATCCGGTTGGTTTACTTTTACCTGATAAGGAGCGGACTCACAGCCTATCTCATCAATTACTTTTATTGCGTAAGTGTCTGCTTTCAGGTTTTCAAACAGGCCGGTAACATTGATTGCCTGATAACTGCCATCGCTACTTGTTAGCTTGAACTCAACGACATCATTGGTGCCGTTCATTGACGTGGCTTGTATCCATCCGTTGCTTTCGCCGTAACATGCCACATTTTGAACTGTTGCGCCTCCAACAGACGATTTGATATAAGGGTTTATCGTCACAAGGGTGCTCTCTGAACAGCCATTGTCGTCGGTAACCGTCAGTCGGTATTGACCGGCATAAAGGGTTTTATACCATACAATTGCTAACGAATCGGCTCCTGTTTTCGTTTGAGAATAGGACAGGGAGTCGTTCGCCAAAACAAAGGTATAGGGCGCAACTCCGCCCCAAGCTTTTGCTTTTATCTCGCCATCGTGATATTCGCACGTAAGGTCTCTTGTGCTTTCTATCGCCGGATGCAATTTGGCAGGCTCAAAAATAGTGTCAAAAGGCGTGGCTTCTGTTGTGCAATTTCTGCTGTCTTTGGCCTTAAATGTGTAAGTGCCCGCAAGCAATCCGTGAATCGTGAGGTAGACCTCGCCATTGATGGTGGATTCGGAAATGCCCGTTGTTAATTTCGTCCCATCCGTTGAACACAGCCAATAGGGAGAGGTGCCGCCCGTTATTTTGTAGCGAATCCAGCCGGTCGCTTCCCCATGACATAACACAGGAAACAGGTCGTCGCGGTCGATGGTCAGCGAATCAGGCTGGCCGATGGTCACAGAAACAGTATCTCGCCCATCATATTTATCTTTCACATAGAAGGTGTAATTGCCTGCATGTAAACCGGAAAAATCAGCAGTGGTTCGCCAAGCAATCGGAGGATTCGCTAAGCTGTATTTATATTCTCCCCACCCCCCTTTGGCGGATAATGTGACCACCGCATTGCTTTCGTTGTAGCAGGCCACCGGAGAGGAAATGGTATCGGATAACTGCAACGCGACAGCGGGTTCAATGACGGTGGTGTCTTTGGTGGCTACACAGCCTTTGACATCCACTGCCTGGATGGTGTATGTTTTGCCGGTGCTGGTGCCTCTCAATCCGGTAAAGGTGTAAGCCGATACGCCGGATTGTGTTTGCAAAGCTGTAGACGCTCCTTGTTCATACAGCGACAGGATGTAATGGCCGGAGTTGCCGCCGGAAGTGCTGACGCTAATCGTGCCGGTGGCACTGCCTTTGTCGCTCACGCGGGTGACGGAAGTGATGGCCAGAGAAACGGCCTGCGGTTCACGTACCTCTGCCGGATAGGCGGTATTGGAACGGCATCCGTTGGTGTCTTCAACATATATGTTATAAGTTCCGGCCGGCAAATTATTAAACGTGCCGGTGCCGGTGCTTTGATTCAGGGTGTTGTCGGCATTGTACAACAGGTAGGTTTGTACCGGTCGACTGCTTGTAACGCGTATCGTGCCGTTGCTTTCGCCAAAACACCTGACAGAATCCACGGTAATTGTTGTGATGGACGGATTGGTATAGCCATTGATTGTCAAGTCGGCGCTTTGAACGGAACAGCCATTCGTGTCAAGGACTTTGATTTGATATACTCCGGCAGAAAGATTGTTGAAAGAACCTGTTTGCAACGTGTCCAATGGCGCAGAAAAAGAATAGAGAATATAAGTATAAGGTGCAACGCCGCCCGATGCCTGTGCCGTCAAGATGCCGTTGGACAACTCACAGGTAGTATGTATGATTTGCGGTGCAGGTAATTGCAATTGCGTTGGTTGGGTAATCGTTGCTTGTGCTGCTGTTGCCGAACAATTTTTACTGTCGCGGACAGTAAAGGTATAATTAGTAGCCGGCAAACCGCTGATAGTAAAGAGCGTATCGCCTGCGGCAATCGTTTCGGTAACGGTGCCGATCGACGAGGTGAGCGTATAGGGATAGGTTCCGCCCAAAACTTTATAGCGCAACGATCCGGTACCTCCATGACATAGAACATCCATGTGGGGCGTGAGTGTGTGGGGCGCCACAATTTCTTGCGGAACCCGCCGCGAGGCCGTTCGCGCCGAGCGTTGCATAATTCATAACTATTTTGTACCTTTGCCGACGATTTTAATAATTGATTACTATGGCAAAGAAAAAAAAACAGATACCGGCAAAGGCTCCGTTGTTAAGTCCCGAAAATTACATTCGCCAAAAATCACGCAATTTGCCCATCTATAAATGTTGGATAAATAAAGATTGGAAAGAGTGTCGATTGGCTCAGATTTTTATTGCCCGAAAACATGCCAATGACAATGTGACTTTTTGTATCTATTTGGTTGATTTAGGCTGCCTTGGAGTGAAAGATACCTCCTATAGCTTTAACAAGTCGCTCGAAGAGGTGGAGGAAATGATAATGAGAATAGAAGAGGATGTTGAAATGGATGATACGCTTTCTTATTCATTGGCGCACAATATTATCTATTCCGCCATCGAATTTGCTGAAGAATATGGTTTTAAGCCGCATAGAGATTTTACTCAAATTACCCAATTTTTCTTGGAAGAAGACACCGACGAGATTCCTCTGATAGCCGTTGAATGTGGTCACCTAGAGGATGGAAAGCCTTTTTTTATCAATACGGGATATGCAAGTCCGGCAAAGGAAAAACAAGTTATAGCCCAATTGAACAAAACAGCAGGAGAAGGGAATTATCATTTTTTTATGGGCATAGACAAGCCTGATGATGAAGGGGAGTATGATGATGAGTATGATGAGGATGAGGATGAGTATGATGAGGAAGAGGACTATGATGAGTTTGATGATACATTTGATGAGCTGTGCCAATTAAGCACAGAAGAGAAAAAAACACTGTTTTTTGAACTCTACCACAGTGATGATGATGCATTAACCCAAAAAGGTGTGCAACAGTTGGTATTGTTAACTCCTTTGCTTGCAAAAGATTATACAGACGGAGAAGCTGTGGATAAATACAGCGAGGAATTGTTTTTGGATTTAGACTATCCGACCGTAGAAATGGACGAATTTCCCAACAGTTTTTTGTCCGGCGTGACGGACAAAGACTTAGAAACGGTTTATGATTACTATTTTGACTCGATTGACGCAATCGCAGTTGGTGCTAAGGAAAGGAAAAAGGCTATTAAAATGTTTCGAGATGAAATAGGGGACGCTCCAATTGTCGCCTATGCGGAATTAAAGTATTTGGACGAATACAACCAGAAGAAGTATGTTCAAAAATTAGAAGAATATCACACTAAATATCCGGATTATTTTTTGATACAACTTGACTGGAATATGCATTTGTATCTTACTCAAACAAACGTTTTCCAAAAAAACATCACCGCTAAGAAAATTAAAACACTTTTGTCCGAATCCAAACAGAGGGTTACTTTTTATGAAGTGGAACTGTTTGTTGTCTGCTATTATAGAGTGTTTATTGATGTAGCCGATATATATAGCAATCCTACGGATGTCCTTGCTCGGAACGCCGCATTTGAAAAATATCTATCATCTTTTGAAAATGAAAGCGAAAATTTTTTCAATCAATTAAAGCCGTTACTTTTTATTAGGGAAATGAGTGCCCTAAAGTGCATTTTAGACATGCAAAATAAATAGACTTCTAATTTTAATACCCCCTTGCAAGTGCGAACTCCGCATTTGCAAGGGGGTATCAAAAAAATCTTCAATCAACATCCCTCCTTATAAGAGCACCAATCAATTGTTTGAAAAATGAATATAGATAATTATACAAACCAAGTAATTCAAGGCGACTGTTTGGATGTAATGCCAAATATCCCCGATAAGTCCATTAATATGATTCTTTGCGATTTGCCTTATGGCACAACGCAAAATAAATGGGATTCTGTTATTGATTTACCAAAACTTTGGAAAGAATACACGCGCATTATTAAAGATGACGGCGTAATTGCCTTAACATCACAAGGTTTATTTACCGCAAAGTTGATAATGAGCAACGAGGAATGGTTTAAGTATAAAATAGTTTGGATAAAGTCCAAATCAACTAATTTCCTCAATGCCAAGAAACAACCATTGCGCAAGCATGAAGATATTTGTATCTTTTATAAGCAACAGCCAACCTATAACCCTCAAATGACAAACGGGGAAGCGTATGACAAAGGTTTTAGAAAAGACCAATATACGGGCAGTTATGGAGATTTCAAGCCACGCCATGTAAAAAGCGAAGGGGAACGATACCCAAATGATGTAGTTTGCTTTGCTGAACAGCCTACAATAGAGGATTTTGTCTATTTTAAAACGGCTGAATCTGAGGGCAAAGTTTACCATCCGACACAAAAACCGATTGAGTTAGGCAGATATTTAGTTAGAACGTTTACCAACCCTGGTGATGTTGTTTTAGACAATGCTTGTGGTAGTGGTAGTTTTTTGCTTTCCGCGCTTTTAGAAGACAGGCAGTATATTGGTATTGAGAAAAATGAAGATGTGCTTTTACATAAGGTACAGCCAATTGATTATATAGCAGTTTGCAACGAAAGGATAGTGGAAACAAAACAACGTTTTAAGAGACAAGTCATTCCAAATCCCACATTGGATTTTTTTGGACAATCATTTGAAAAAGTCGGCGCATTATGAATATAAAAAGGAACGAAAGAGATTGGGCAGGGCAATTAATCAGTTGGATTAAGTCTGCAATAGAGAGCGGTACAACCGTTTTTGAAGATGCTACCAACGATACAGGTGTAAAGATGGAATCAGGAAGAACGAAATTTCCTGATATACTTTTATTTACCGATAAAGTTTCAGGTATCATATTCAACGGTTGGGAGTTGAAATTTCCAGATACGGCTGTTGATGATGCGGTCATGCTCGAAAACGCTTTGGAAAAAGCCAAAAAGTTAAAATCCGATTCTTTTGTTACTTGGAATGGCGCTCAAGCCGTTATTTGGAAAATCAATACTGATGATTACGCTGTTGAATCGCTTACAAAAATCAAAGAATATCTCAAAGAACGCACAATAACAACTCGTGATGACCTTGCCGACCCGATTAAATTCGGACAGAATGAGCCATTATTACGACAACGCGCCAGCGAATTGTTGCATGACCTCGAACAACTGTATTTGAACGGCGAATTAAAGCCTGCCATAAATATCACAGGAAACATTATTAAAGCCGTTCATAAAGCATCCAATATAATCATTCCTCAATTTCAAGCTGCAATTATTGCAAGTAAAGGCAAAGATGCAGGATTTCGCAAAGAGTTCAATCAATGGAAAATATATGAAAGTTCCACGCTGAAAATTTTAGCATCCTCTTCCAGAAGAGCCGAAAATATTGTGCCTGAACAGGTTTTAGCAAAATTCACTTTCTACAATCTTATCGGTAAAACACTGTTCTATCTTACTTTGTGTGAAAATTTAAGCGGAGAGTTAGACAATATAGACATAAAGGAAGTATCAAACATAAAGACAACTTTATTTTCGTACTTTGACAAGGCAAAAGTAATTGATTATCAGGCAATATTTAAGCCATACTTTACCGATAATATTGAATATTCCGAAGTTACAAATAACACATTGTTTAGTCTTATTCAGGTATTTACCGAATTTGATTTCAGAGTGTTACCTGTGGAAGTAATAGGAAATGTGCTTGAAAATCTTGTACCAAAGGAAGAAAAACAGAAATTTGGGCAATACTTTACACCTGAAACATTGGCAAACCTTGTTACCTTTCCTGTGGTACAAACCAATCAGGATTATTTGTTTGACCCGACTTCAGGAACAGGCACATTCTTGAATGCGTTTTATAAAACCCTGAGCTATCATGGAAACACAAGTCATTCCGAATTGCTAAACCATATTTGGGGTAATGATGTATCCCATTTTCCTGCAATACTTTCAGTTATCAACCTGTATAAACAGAATGTAACACAGATTGATAATTTTCCGCGAGTAACGCGCGATGATTTTTTCAATCTGAATGTTGGGGATAATGTCAGCTTCCCTGATTCAAGAGATTATAAAAAACACATTGAATTGCCAATCCCTCAATTCGATGCTATCGCAAGTAATTTTCCTTTTATACAGCAGGAAGATATTCCGAATGAAGTTTTGACAGTATTTTTCAGGGGAAAATTTGAAGCACAACAGCAAGCATTTTTGAAAGATAATTCATTCAAAATCAATGAACGTTCCGACTATTTTACATACTGTGTTTATAATTCGATACGCTTTTTGAAAGACAACGGACATTTGGCAGCAATTACTTCAAATGCTTGGCTTGGAAAGGAATACGGTTCTCAGTTCAAGAAATTCCTGCTTGACAATTTCCATATCAAGTACATAGTCAAAAGCAATGCTGAACATTGGTTTTCAGATTCCCAAGTTTCAACGATTTATGCGGTTTTACAAAAAGGAATAAGTGATGAGCCTACAAAATTTGTAACGATCAATTTCAAGTTAGAAGAACGTTTTACGCAAGATGATATAAATCGACAACTTTCTCAAATAGAGGAGTTTTATACCGAGATTGATAATTGCGATAATGTCCATAATCCAAAGTGGAAAAAAGACAATACTTTCAGCGATTTATACAGGAACGAACACGATAAAATAGAGGTTTGCATTGTACCGAAACAGAAACTTTTGGAATCTATTGAACGTAAAGATAATTGGTCAAAGTATTTTGTATCAGCCAATTTATTTGAAAGTTTTGATGCTTCACTTACTCAACTATATCCGCAAGTAATTGAAGTTTTCAGAGGAGAACGTACTGGATGGAATGATATGTTTGTTGTACCTGAAAGAGATGTAATTGCTTCGGGAATTGAAAATGCCTGTTTAGTTCCGTACATAAAAAGCCCGACAGAATTACAACAAATAGAATTTGATGGCAATTATAATTTCAAACTTTTTGTTTGTTCAACGCCATTAGAACAACTACCTAATGGTGCAAAATCTTGGATTCGGAAGTTTGAGAAAGCGCAAAACACAAATGGCACTCAAACTATTCAACAAGCCTGTGCTGGGCATCGTCCATTTTGGTATTCCTTGCGACCGAAACAGGCAAGTATTGTAACCGCAATAAATCCGTATGAGCGTTTCTTTTTCTCTTTCTCAAATGCACCGTTTACTATCGACCAACGACTTATAGCAATGAGAGTGAATGATGGATATGATATTGAATTAATTGCAGCTTTGCTCAATTCTGCAATTACGCTCTTAACGCTTGAAATGCGCGGAACTTCTCGAAACTTGGGCGCTTTAGACCTGAATGCAAATTACTTAAAACAACTTCGCATCTTAAACCCCGATTTGCTTTCAGAGCAGCAAAAGACAGATATTTTGACAGCTTTTCAGCCGTTAAAACATCGTGAAATTGGAACTATTTTTACCGAAGTTCAGAAAGCGGACAGAATCAATTTTGATAAAACGATATTACGAAGTTTTGGGATAGATGAAAGCCTTTTAGATAGCATTTATTCCCTGCTAATAAGTTCGGTAGATGACAGGGTTTCAATGCAGGACAGATGATAATAATTAATGATATATGCAGTTAAATTATTTTCCTATAAATATAGATTTTGAAAAGTATCAAATCAGTACTGAAAATTATACTGATGATAGGCTTGTCGAGTTACGTAAACAATATAATTCCACACACTCATTTTTCAGAAATGGCGATGCAATCTACATTTCCAATAAAGGTGAAAATGAGAATATTGTGATTGGAAATATCGTTGAAAAAGATGTGTTTGCAGACAATGAAATAACAGCCTCTTTAATCAAGCATATCTTTTTTAGAACATTTAAAGAGAGATTTCCTAAATACACTCCTGTTGATTTTTATCCATTTAGATTTTTTTCAGGACAAACTAAAGATGATGTAATTTATAATGCTTTGCCAAGCAATTTTCAAAACAAAATTGCATATAAGAAACTCATTGAAGTTCAACTAAGAATGACGAATATTGACAAGACAAAGCGATTTGGATTTGTAGTTAATATTGCCCGAAATTGGATTTTTAACAAATCTTGTGCAGAATTGAATGAAGAAAATTACAATCTTATCAATATTGAAGTGCTACACGCAGAAATATTGGCGGGATTACAGGACATTCTTGCTCCAAACGAAGAATTAGTTGGCACAATCAAAGCAATTAACGGAAATACCGCAACTGTTGAAACGAATGAAGGCTACAAAGATTATCCGTTAGACAAATTGTTTATTAGAAAAACGAAGTTCAATATAGGAAACTATTTATCATTTGCATTATCTCAAGAAAAAAGCGATGAAATTTTAAATTTAATTGAAGCAAAACGTTCTGAAATTTACAATGCAAAGAAACTCTATAATGAAATTACAAGCATTGCAAAATCCTTATTTTCAGAAAAAGGGCAATCTGTTTTATTTCAAAACAAAGATGGTTTTTGCTTTACAGTTGATGAATCTCCATTTACCTTTTCCGAAAACACATTAGCCTTAAAACCACCAACATTTATTTTTGATGCCGCAGTAACAAAAACACATACATATCCGGATTTAGGTTTAACAAGTTTTGGTCCGTATGACAGTATAACTTTTGATATAAAAACGCCAAGTGTCCTTTGCCTGTGTAAAGGCAGTAACCGTGGAAACTTTACACATTTTCTGTCAAGTTTGAAAGATGGAATGCCACAGTCCAGATATTTTAAAAAGGGATTGTTAAAGAAATATGATTTACAGGATATTGTCTTTGATATTAAAGAAATTCAGAATTTTATTTTGAATGATTATCTTAATGTAATAAGTGCTTACGATGAAATAAAACCCCATTTGGCAATTATTGAAATTCCAGCAGAATTTAGAAAACATAAAGATGCAGATAATCCATATTATAAAATTAAGGCAAAATTATTATCTCTTGAAATTCCCGTACAATTCGTAACTTCTGAAAAAGTCAAACGATATGACGAATACATTCTAAACTCTATGGCTTTGCAGATTTATGCAAAATTAGGTGGTACACCTTGGGTCTTGCCTTCTCAACGCTCTGTAGATAGGGAAATTATAGTTGGAATTGGACACACTTGGTTTCGTGCAAATCAATACAAGGGCGCAGAACAAAACAGAGTTGTTGGAATAACTACATTTTTATCAAGCGATGGACAATATTTGCTGGGCGATAAAGTTAAGGATGTACCTTTTGACAGTTATTTTCAGGAACTTCTCAGAAGTTTAAAAAATTCAATTGACAGATTATCAAAAGAGCAAGGTTGGCAGAGTGGAGATACAATCAGATTAATTTTTCACATTTTCAAACCCATTAAGAATATCGAATTTGATGTTATTACCCAACTTATTAAGGATATACCTGATTATAGTATAAAATTTGCATTCGTTACGATTAGTAAGACACACCCAAATTTGATTTTTGATACCAATCAAAATGGTATTCAGAAATGTAACAATCTCATGGGGGAATTTATTCCGAATAGAGCCACAAATATTTTTCTTGATTCGGAAACTTCCCTGATTCAAATGTTAGGTGTATCTGAATTAAAAACGGCTAAACATGGGATGAGTAATCCTATACAAATCAAAA
>BNTP01000012.1 GCA_025996695.1 Bacteroidia bacterium
CGGATTGTAAAGGCGCAACAAAGCAAGAGCTATGGTAAAGTGAAAGCTTTAACACACCTCTTGGTAACATCTTTTGAAGCCAAAGCGTTGGCAGTAAAGAGAGTAACTTCCAATAAAGGAAAAAGAACCGCAGGAGTGGATAAAGTCAAATGGACAACTCCTGTAAACAAATTCAAAGCAATATTATCCCTTAAGCGTAGGGGATATAAGCCCAAACCACTGAAAAGAGTGTTTATTGAAAAGAGTAACGGCAAGAAACGTCCGCTTGGTATTCCGACCATGAAAGACAGAGCGATGCAGGCATTATACCTGATGGCTTTGGAACCCATAACGGAAACAATGGCAGACGGCAATTCTTATGGTTTCCGACGCGGCCGGTCAACGGCAGACGCTATTGATGCCCTGCATAGATTGCTAAGCAAAAGAAACGCGCCCCAATGGATCTTGGAAGGAGATATTAAAGGATGCTTCGACCACATTGACCATGACTGGCTTCTCCGCAATGTACAAACGGACAAAGTCATACTAAAGAAATGGTTAAAAAGTGGAGTGATATTCAACAAAATACTCTCTCCAACACAGGAGGGCACGCCGCAAGGAGGTATCATATCTCCCACTCTGGCCAATGCAACCTTAGACGGAATGGAAAAGTTAGTTAAGGAAAAATACTGTAAGCAGTATTTGGGTAAAGGGAAAATGTTCTTTCCCAAAGTGCATCTTGTGCGCTACGCAGACGACTTTGTCGTCACCGCAGCCAAACGGGAAACACTGGAGGAGATAAAAATCCTGATAACAAAATTTCTTTCCGAAAGGGGATTAGCTCTATCAGAGGAAAAAACGCTGATTACTCACATCTCTAAAGGCTTCGACTTTTTGGGTTTTAATGTTCGCAAGTACAACGACACATTACTTATAAAACCCTCAAAGAAGAGCCAAAAGAAGATGGCTGACAAGCTGCACGAGATTATATTTAGCAATAAAGCGGTTTCGCAAAGTGTCTTAATCAGGCGACTGAATCCTGTCATAACAGGGTGGGGAAACTATTTTAAGCACGTGGCATCAAAGAAAGTTTTCAGTAGAACTGACCATATTTTAATTGGTCAATTAAAACGTTGGGCTTTTAGACGGCATACCAACAAGTCGAATCGGTGGGTGTTAGAAAAGTATTTTAAGACGGACGGCAAACGGAAATGGAGTTTTAAAGAGACCATTGGGGATTCAGAAAAAATGACTACCTTTGCACTCAAGAAGCTCTCGGACATACCGATTTCAAGGCACGTCAAGATTAAAATGGAGGCTAATCCTTTCGATTCAGCTTGGGATGCTTACTTTGAAAATAGACGCTTTGAGCGCCTATGGGGTCAGTGGCTTAGGCTACATCAATTTAATGGAACTACCCACTAGGGTGGGGGTGCTCCGGTTTAATGAGAGTGATATTAAACTTTGTAATCACCTGAGCTGTATGCGGTGAAAGGCGCACGTACAGTTCTTAAAGGGGAAAGCGGCGGTAACGCCGCCGACCTACTTAATTCTAAGGCAAATTTGTAGAAAAGTTTTTGAAAGAAAATAAAAATAGTAGTCAATCGGTCTGTCGCTCTCTGCAAAGGGGGAGGAAAGTCCGGACAACACAGAGTGCCCCACCACCTAACGGATGGCTGTTCGCGAGAGCAGAGTAAGGTAGAAGAAAAGAACCGCCCAACTTGAGTTTTTCTCATTTGTTTTGCTCAACCGGGTAAGGGTGAGAAGGTGAGGTAAGAGCTTACCGGTCTGCTTGGCAACAAGCGGAGCCGTGCCTCTTGGGGGTTGCAAGATCATGTACACCGGCGTATGTAGGGCTACTCGTCCGATGCCGGGGGGTAGATTGCTGGAGCTTGTCGGTGACGGCAAGTCGAGATAAATGACAGACATTCTGATTCGTCGGAATACAGAATCCGGCTTACAGATTGACTACTTTTTTATTTTTCATTCCCGCGAAAGCGAGAATCCCAACATACAAATAAAGAAAATGAAGCTAAAAAGCATTCCTGAGCAAATCAAACAGTTTGTGCTATTCATCACAGATGGCATTTGGCGTATTTTACCACAAGAATTGACGAAAAAAAAGCGGCGCAACTACACGATTATGAAAGTCATCATCTTGGCTGTCAGGCGGTATCAGGCCGAAAATCTGCAACAGCGCGCTTCTGCCCTCACCTACTCCACTTTTTTGTCGCTGATTCCTCTGTTGGCGGTGCTGTTGGCTATTGCTAAAGGATTTGGATTCCAAAACATTGTGGAAAGTCAGCTGTTTCAGCACTTTCCCGGACAGCAAAAAGCGTTTGGCGAGGCGTTCTCATTTGTAGATTCCTATCTGACACAGAGCCGGAATGGGATTTTTTTGGGGATTGGGTTGGGTCTGTTGCTCTACACGGTGTTTAATTTGATTTCGACAGTCGAAAATTCCTTCAATCAAATTTGGCAAATCAAACTCGGACGCAGCTATTGGCGACGTATTACAGATTATTTTTCTGCTTTTTTCTTGATTCCGGTGCTTTTAGTCTGCTCGTCGGGGATTTCTATTTTCTACGAAACCACGTTTGGAGGCATGAAAGAGCATCTTGTTTTAGCTCCAATTTATGAAATTTTGCTGGCGATTAGTCCGTTGATTTTCAGCATCATCCTATTCACAGGCGTGTATCTCTTTTTACCTAACACCAAGGTGCAATTAAAAAATGCCCTTGCCGGCGGTATTTTCGCTGCCATCGGCTTTCAAATTTTTCAATTTCTGTACATCAACGGGCAGATGTGGGTATCGAAATACAATGCAATTTACGGAAGTTTCGCGTTCATCCCCCTACTCCTCTTGTGGATGCAATTGTCGTGGGTGATTTGTTTGTGCGGTGCCGAAATCGCATTTGCCTGTCAAAACGTGAAAAATTTCGACTACGAGCAAGAAACGAAGAAAATTTCGCGACGCTATTTGGATTTTTTGACTTTATCCATCGCAGTATTGATTCTCAAACGCTTTGAAACAACGTCCCCACCCTACACTGCCATTGAAATTTCCAATCATTTCAAACTGCCTATCCGACTGGTTAATAAGATTTTAAGCATCTTGATTGACATTCACATCATCAACGAAATCAAAGATGTGGATGCCTACCCCAACTACCAGCCCGCTATTGACAGCAGCCTGATTACTGTGCGCTACTTGCTTGATAAAATCGACCAATATGGCACGGAAGATTTCAAAACCAACTACAAAGAGGAGTTTTTTCCCGAATGGCAAGCCATCTTACAGACCCGTGAAGCGATGTTTTCAAGCAATGGCGACCGATTGGTCAAAGAATTGTAACACAATCATAGTCCATCATAAAATCATTCAAATCACAGTTCAAGACAATCAATCAATTATTCTTACAGCCCCTTTGTCTGCGGAGCTAACCATTGAAGCGTATGCCTTCAGAGCTTTGGAAACCTTGCGTGTGCGGCATGGCGGGGTGAATGCCTTGTTGCCACGTTTCAATTCTTCTTCTCGTCGTGCTGACAGTATTTCGTCAGAAACTTCTACTTTTATAGTCCGTTCGGGGATGTTAATTGAGATGATGTCGCCGGTTTTGACTAATCCGATAGCACCACCGGCAGCGGCCTCCGGGGAAACGTGACCTATGGATAAGCCTGAAGTCCCTCCTGAAAAACGTCCGTCAGTGATGAGTGCACAAGCTTTGCCTAAATGGCGTGACTTGATGTAAGACGTTGGATAAAGCATTTCTTGCATACCCGGACCGCCTTTCGGACCTTCGTGAGTGATGATTACAACATCGCCTGCCTGTACCAACGGGGCACGTCCCGTCGCTACGTTTCCAATGATGCCTTCACAAGCTGATTCTTGTGAATCGAATACTTTTGCGGGACCTGAAAATTTCAGGATGCTCTCGTCCACGCCTGCTGTTTTCACTACGCAACCGTCTTGGGCGATATTGCCGTAGAGTACCGCTAAACCGCCGTCTTTGCTGTAAGCATGTTCGAGGTCATGAATACAGCCGTTGACGCGGTCTGTGTCGAGGGTGTCGTATTGGTTGTCTTGTGAACCCAATTTTAAGTTAAATTGATTGCACGGCGCACTGTAATAGATTTTTGCCCCCCCAAGCCCCCCCGAAAGGGGGGATGTTCTCCCCCCTTCGGGGGGATTAAGGGGGGCTATGTCGTATTTTTTGATGGCTTCGGACAAAGTCAAGCCATCCACACGTTTCACAGCACTGTTAATTAACTTCGCTTTGTCCAATTCAGCCAAAATGCCGATGATGCCCCCTGCGCGATTGACGTCTTGGATGTGAAATTTGTTGGTGTTTGGTGCCACTTTGCACAGGCATGGGGTTTGACGTGACAAGCGGTCGATGTCCTGCATTGTGAAATCCACGCCTGCTTCTTGCGCCACAGCTAACAGGTGAAGGACGGTATTTGTGGAACCACCCATTGCAATATCCAACGTCATGGCGTTCAAAAATGCCGCTTTAGTGGCGATGTTTTTGGGCAACACGCTTTCGTCGCCGTCGCGATAATATTTGTAGGCGTTGTCTACGACTAATTTCGCTGCATCGGCAAACAATTGTTTGCGATTGATATGAGTTGCTAAAATCGTGCCGTTACCCGGCAAAGCCAAACCGATGGCTTCGTTCAGGCAGTTCATGGAATTGGCAGTAAACATGCCGGAACACGAGCCGCACGTGGGGCATGCGTGCAATTCTATTTGACGTACTTGCTCGTCGCTGACAGATTCGTCGGCACTTTGCACCATCGCGTCAATCAGGTCGAGCTTCACCCCCGCCCCCTCTCCATTAGGAGAAGGGAGAATGCCGGCTTCCATGGGACCACCGGAAACAAACACGGTTGGGATATTCAGGCGCATACTTGCCATGAGCATGCCCGGCGTGATTTTGTCGCAATTGCTGATGCAAATCATGGCGTCGGCTTTGTGGGCGTTAACCATGTATTCGACGCTGTCTGCAATAATGTCGCGGCTCGGCAGGGAGTAGAGCATACCGTCGTGCCCCATCGCGATGCCGTCGTCGATGGCTATTGTGTTAAATTCGGCTGCAAAACAGCCCAATTTTTCGATTTCGGCTTTCACAAATTGTCCGATTTCGTGCAAATGTACATGTCCGGGCACAAATTGCGTGAATGAATTAACAATCGCGATGATAGGTTTGCCCATCTGTTCGTTGGTCATGCCGTTAGCTTTCCACAAGGCGCGTGCACCGGCCATTGTACGACCGTGCGTACTGCTATAACTTCTAAGTTGATTTTTCATACAAAATTTTTGTGCAAAACTATTCATTTTCTTCATAATAATACGAATAATCAATACCTTTCATAAACATCTCTCGGGAATCAATTTCGTCAGTCAGTGCATTGTGTAGCAGTTTTTTTATCTCGGAGCCGTTTACGGCACTGCGTATCATTGCATTTAGATAGTCTTTTTTGCCTATTTTGCTCCAATCTACGCAGCGTTTCAGGTGTTTTTTCAGCATCAAATCCAACCATATTCGTGTACTTCTCCCGTTGCCTTCCATAAAGGGGTGGGCAATGTTCATTTCCACATATTTATCGGCAATTTCGTCGAAAGTATTTTCGGGCATTTCTTCTATTTGCTGCAATGTGACATCTAAAAATCGAGCCACTGCAAACTGAAAGCCGCCTTTACTGATATTTCTGTCCCTTATTTTGCCGGCAAAGTTATACAGCCCGCCAAACAAATAAGCGTGAATCTGCTGCAGCCCCTTTCTTGTTCCAACTTGAATTTCATCTATAAGATTGCTCTCAAACAGTGTATATGCTTTCTTTTTGCTTTGTCCGTCAATCGAGTTGTCGCTATAGGTAAACCAATCCACAAATTTCATTGCCTTGTTGTTGGGAAATTGTCTCGCCAATTCCATAACACCGTCACTGTCAAGGGCATCGGAATTATATTTTTTCCCGTCCGCTGCTGTTAGTTTCAGTTGGGTAGTGACACTACCCAACTGATTATTTTCTTTCTTCAACTTAGCTTTCAGGTATTTCCAATAATTACGATTTTTATTGTAATCGTTTTCATCGTTGAGAACGCCCACAATATCCAGTAACGAAAACCACCATTTGGTGTTTTCCTCGTCCCAAACGGCTCGAACCTCTTTGTCGCCGAAAAAGCGTATTGATATTTTTGAATTATGTTTTTCTAAAGCATTCATAAGCTAAATTTTTATCTAAAAAACCTCTAAATTTGAATGGGACAAAGGTATGAAAATTTATTTTAATTTGCAACAACAATGTTAGATTTGGTGGTTTTTGTAAAAATAATTGCAAATAATTTGTTAGTAACAAATTATTTTGTACTTTTGTCGTGTCTAACGCGGGTGACATCCGCAAAAGTTCTTTCATATTATGAATCAGCTTTTTGACGCTATCCAAAAGATAGCAAAAAAGAATCCTGATGGATTCACAGTTGACCTCACAACTTTAAAAAAGGTTACAGGTGGAATTTCAGTCGCCTATCTTGAAACCCAAGACAGTTTTGATGATGAAGGATTGAAAAGAGTTCTCAAACATGCTATGGAGCACGAAAAAACAGTAGGTGGCTGGCTCGACAACGATGACGGCTCATTTTACTACGATTCGGTTCGTATTTTTACTGATTTGGATGCAGCAATGCGTTTCGGTCGTGAAAACAATCAGATCGCCATTTTCGACCTAACACGAAAGAAACTCATTAAACTGTAAGTTTAGAAGGGTGGTTATTCCACTCCACCCTTCTTTATTTAATGTAAAATTTTAAAAATAGTGTTATGAAAAATTTAGACTTACTTCCACTGGAAGAAGAAAAAAAGAAACGCTTGAAGACGTTTGCTCGGATGTATCAACAAAATGCCAGAGTATTTATTGATGTGATTTCTTTTAAAGGTAATCGCCTCATAGTACGCGTAGAACAAAAGGAATCAGTTGACGGTCGCCTGCTTAATCACAAAGAATTGATAGAGAGAACAAAGGGAATGTTCAAGGATGAAATTCCGGAAGATTGGAAGTTGAATATTTCAGCTGTGGATTCCAACAAAAACGATATTGAATCCATAACGCCGGATTGGATCAAGCACCGTATGCAAAAGTTTGGTTTCAAAGGCAAACACCTTAGTAATCGCATCGGAATTGATACCAGTACCATCTCTTTGCTCTTGAACGGTGAAAAAGAATTAACAAAATGGCACAAGTCAACATTCTATTACTTTTTTAAGTATCAAGAAGCAGCACAATTCTGAAAAGGTGGAGCTCCTAAATCTGCGCTCTTTTGACTTTTTCGCACCTCTCAGAAAAAAAATCTCTGAAAACTGTTGATTTTCAGAGATTTATAAACATTTGCTCTTTTGAGAAGTGCGGCTGAAGGGACTCGAACCCCCACGCCGTGAAGCACCAGATCCTAAGTCTGGCGTGGCTACCAATTACACCACAGCCGCAGTTTGCGCCGCAAAGGTACGACCTTTTTTTGAATTATGAATTATAAATTATGAATTATTTTCACTTTTGAGATAAATTTCCCACTTTATTTGAAATAATCCTCAATTTTGCGCATCGCCGTATTCAAATAAAACACCAGCACGTGGTCGCCCGGCTGAATGTGTGTTGCGCCGTGAACGATTTCTGCTACGCCATTGCAAATCACTCCACCCAGCGTCATATCTTGCGGCAAACGCATGTCTTTGACCGGTTTTTGCGTGATTTTGGAGCCTTGACGTGCCACTAATTCTGCTACTTCGGCGTTGGCAAAGTCCAAGCATTTGACCGTAGAAACGTCCGCTTGCAACAAAAAGCGATAGATGTGGCTGGAGGCAATCAATTTTTTGTTGATGACCGAACCAATGTCTAATTTTTCAGCCATTTGGATGTAGTCCAAGTTTTCCACCTCTGCAATGGTTTTTGACACACCAAAATTTTTGGCGGCGACACAAGCGAGGATGTTCGCCTCCGAATTACCTGTCAAGGCAATAAAGGCATCGCTGTTGGTGATATTTTCTTGAACCAACAAGTCGGTATTTCGACCGTCGCCATTGATGACCATGACGTTCTTGCCCACTTTTTCGGCCAAACGGAAACTTTTTTCTTTATTGATTTCCAGTATCTTAATATCAATATTGGACGAGAGCCGTTCGCACACTTTCAACGCAATGCGGCTACCGCCCATGATAGTCACTTTTTTGATATTAATGGACTCTTTTCCGGTCGCTTTTTTGAGTGTATCCAATTGGTCGCTCGTGCTGGTAAAATAGACAATATCGCCTGTCAAAATTTGGTCGGATCCGCGTGGAATAATTGTCTGATTTTGCCGTTTGATGGCTACAATATGATAAATGCGGTGTGAACTCAATTCGTTGAGAAATTTATTGACCACAGGGGCATTTTCGCGCACTTTCACACCCATCAAAATCAGTCGTCCATCCGCAATTTCCCACCATTGGCGTGTCCAAGGCTGTTTCAGTGCACTGATAATCTCTTTGGCGGCCAGAGTTTCGGGACAAATCATCGAATCAACGCCTAAATTGACAAAAAACTCCATGTTTTGCAGTAATAAATACTCATCGTTGTCCACCCGTGCAATCGTCCGTTTGGCACCCAAATTGTGCGCCAGCATGCAAGCGGTCATGTTCGTCGATTCTTCCGGAGTGACCCCAATAAACATGTCTGTATCTTTGATTCCCGCTGTTTTCAAATCCTTAATAGACGTAGGATTACCCAACACGGTCATAATTTCCGAACTAATCGGAAAATTCAACCGCTCCTCGCTGGTGTCCATCAAAATAATATCCTGATTTTCCTGCGACAACAATTTAGCTAAGTGCGTGCCCACTTCGCCGGCGCCTCCAATGATGATTCTCATTTCTTATCGATTGTAATCAATTTTCACTCCTCGCCCAGCAAGCATATTGCTTTCGGCACTTTGCAAACGTTGCATCATCTTTGGCGAAGAAGTAATATACTCCGTTTCTTTAATCGCGTAGTGTTCTTCTTTCATATTTTTTGTCATTTTTAAAGTACAAATATATAAGTCCCCCCTTCCTCATTACCCTACCCTGCGGGATATAGACAGAGCATCTTGTGGGATAGTGGAAAAAAGATACGCTGTGCATATCCAATTTTACCATCATATGCAAATGCTATTTTAATTGGCTAAATCTTTTTTTGAGGTGCTATATTTTGCAAGTCCTGCAAACTCACCCTGAGCGCAGTCCCGCAGGGACGACATGTGCATAACCGTAGGTGGAGCGAAGCGCAACCTACGGTATTGGTCGGCGATACGCCCCTAGTCCCGCAGGGACGGCATTATCATAATCTCGCCCTTGCAGGGCTTAGGCGAGTGATGATGCCTTTCCTTTCCGTAGGTTGCGCTTCGCTCCACCTACGGTTATGCACATGTCATCCCTGCGGGACTGCGCTCAGGGTGAGCTTGCAGGACTTGCAAAATATAGCAGCTCAAAAAAAGATTTAGCCTTTTAATTTTCATCAATAGGAATATGTTTGTCCTTACAATACTTTTCAATTTCCGTATCATTGTCGAAATACTCATCACAAAACTCATTCAATTCTTTCTCGGTTGCTTTGAAATATCGTTCTTCTGCTGCCAATAACTTTTCGGTCTGTTCAATAAAACTCTCAAATTCTTTGTTAATTTTACAAAGTTTATCAATGGTCTTAAAATCTAATTTCCGTTCCCTCGCTTGAAATAAAATTTTACTTTGATACGGATTAGCATTAAGTTCAATGACTCCAATTCCAAACGATTGGTTGAGGCGTTCTATTTCATCTGTCAACGTATCACTAATTTCAAATGCAACTAAATAACCATAACTAGCCCAACTTGAATTAGATACCGCCTGAAAGAATGCTTTTTTGAGTTCACTGTCATTGTTAATTTCCTTTTTAAGTTCGTATGAAAACAGTTTAAATGTATCAACTTGGTTAATTGCTTTCAAAAAATTTTGACTTGTTTGGTTTTTTAATTTTAGAAAACGAATCCCGACCATATCCGGATGTGTCCATGTTTGATTGTCATCTTTTCTGTTTGATTGTTCATGAAAAATAGTTTTAGAATAGATGCCTATATTTTTCAAATAAGTACTTAAAAGTTTATGTAAATCTCTTTCTTCATAAGTATTGCTTTTTTCAGCTTTTGTTTCTTTTTTTGTTGGATTTTCCGTCAAATCAGTCACAATATCTACTTCAATATTTTGTTCGTTCTTTGTCAGGTAATAAAAATACGCGCCAGCTTTTTTTATACGTTTTACTCTTGCATCACCAAGCCGTACAAAGTCACCAAGCAATGCAGATACTGTTGAATTTGGTGTTTTTGCGTCTTTAAAATCGTAATATTTTTTTTCAAGTATGTAATTTGTTACATCATTATAGTTCGTCAGAGCATCTATGTCTTCTAAACTTTTTAAAATAGCTTCTTTGATTGTCATAATTTATCTATTTTTATTATCTCTTTTAGTTCTCATTTTTGTAACACCTCCGCAATACTATCCACATCCATCCCACACAACTTATACAATTCAGGAATCGTGCCATGCGGAATAAATTCATCAGGAATGCCAATGCGCACTACTTCAGGTGAATAATTATTCTCAGACATAAATTCCATGACCGCTGTTCCTAAACCGCCCTGTGTCGTGCCATTTTCCACTGTGACTACTCGTTTATAGTTTTTTCCTATCTCGTGCAACAATTCTTCGTCAATGGGCTTCAAATAAATCATGTCGTAATGTGCTGCATCCACGCCCGATAATTTGGCTTTTTCGATGGCTTCGCGGGCAATATTGCCGATAGGTCCAATGCTGACTACGACAATGTCTTTTCCGTCTTTTAGCTTGCGCCCTTTCCCTACCGGTAAAATCTTAAACGGGCGTTGCCAGTCCTTCAATTCGCCTTTGCCGCGCGGATAACGAATTGCAAACACGCCCTGATTAGGCTGAGAGGCAGTGTACATCAAATTGCGCAAATCAATTTCATTCAATGGCGATGCAATCGTCACGTTCGGAATGCACCGCAAATACGCCAAATCCAGCGCGCCGTGATGCGTCGCGCCGTCTTCGCCCACCAATCCGGCGCGGCAAAGGCGAATTGAAGGACTGGCAACGCCCGTTTAAGATTTTACCGGTAGGGAAAGGGCGCAAGCTAAAAGACGGAAAAGACATTGTCGTAGTCAGCATTGGACCTATCGGCAATATTGCCCGCGAAGCCATCGAAAAAGCCAAATTATCGGGCGTGGATGCAGCACATTACGACATGATTTATTTGAAGCCCATTGACGAAGAATTGTTGCACGAGATAGGAAAAAACTATAAACGAGTAGTCACAGTGGAAAATGGCACGACACAGGGCGGTTTAGGAACAGCGGTCATGGAATTTATGTCTGAGAATAATTATTCACCTGAAGTAGTGCGCATTGGCATTCCTGATGAATTTATTCCGCATGGCACGATTCCTGAATTGTATAAGTTGTGTGGGATGGATGTGGATAGTATTGCGGAGGTGTTACAAAAATGAGAACTAAAAGAGATAATAAAAATAGATAAATTATGACAATCAAAGAAGCTATTTTAAAAAGTTTAGAAGACATAGATGCTCTGACGAACTATAATGATGTAACAAATTACATACTTGAAAAAAAATATTACGATTTTAAAGACGCAAAAACACCAAATTCAACAGTATCTGCATTGCTTGGTGACTTTGTACGGCTTGGTGATGCAAGAGTAAAACGTATAAAAAAAGCTGGCGCGTATTTTTATTACCTGACAAAGAACGAACAAAATATTGAAGTAGATATTGTGACTGATTTGACGGAAAATCCAACAAAAAAAGAAACAAAAGCTGAAAAAAGCAATACTTATGAAGAAAGAGATTTACATAAACTTTTAAGTACTTATTTGAAAAATATAGGCATCTATTCTAAAACTATTTTTCATGAACAATCAAACAGAAAAGATGACAATCAAACATGGACACATCCGGATATGGTCGGGATTCGTTTTCTAAAATTAAAAAACCAAACAAGTCAAAATTTTTTGAAAGCAATTAACCAAGTTGATACATTTAAACTGTTTTCATACGAACTTAAAAAGGAAATTAACAATGACAGTGAACTCAAAAAAGCATTCTTTCAGGCGGTATCTAATTCAAGTTGGGCTAGTTATGGTTATTTAGTTGCATTTGAAATTAGTGATACGTTGACAGATGAAATAGAACGCCTCAACCAATCGTTTGGAATTGGAGTCATTGAACTTAATGCTAATCCGTATCAAAGTAAAATTTTATTTCAAGCGAGGGAACGGAAATTAGATTTTAAGACCATTGATAAACTTTGTAAAATTAACAAAGAATTTGAGAGTTTTATTGAACAGACCGAAAAGTTATTGGCAGCAGAAGAACGATATTTCAAAGCAACCGAGAAAGAATTGAATGAGTTTTGTGATGAGTATTTCGACAATGATACGGAAATTGAAAAGTATTGTAAGGACAAACATATTCCTATTGATGAAAATTAAAAGGCTAAATCTTTTTTTGAGCTGCTATATTTTGCAAGTCCTGCAAGCTCACCCTGAGCGCAGTCCCGCAGGGATGACATGTGCATAACCGTAGGTGGAGCGAAGCGCAACCTACGGAAAGGAAAGGCATCATCACTCGCCTAAGCCCTGCAAGGGCGAGATTATGATAATGCCGTCCCTGCGGGACTAGGGGCGTATCGCCGACCAATACCGTAGGTTGCGCTTCGCTCCACCTACGGTTATGCACATGTCGTCCCTGCGGGACTGCGCTCAGGGTGAGTTTGCAGGACTTGCAAAATATAGCACCTCAAAAAAAGATTTAGCCAATTAAAATAGCATTTGCATATGATGGTAAAATTGGATATGCACAGCGTATCTTTTTTCCACTATCCCACAAGATGCTCTGTCTATATCCCGCAGGGTAGGGTAATGAGGAAGGGGGGACTTATATATTTGTACTTTAAAAATGACAAAAAATATGAAAGAAGAACACTACGCGATTAAAGAAACGGAGTATATTACTTCTTCGCCAAAGATGATGCAACGTTTGCAAAGTGCCGAAAGCAATATGCTTGCTGGGCGAGGAGTGAAAATTGATTACAATCGATAAGAAATGAGAATCATCATTGGAGGCGCCGGCGAAGTGGGCACGCACTTAGCTAAATTGTTGTCGCAGGAAAATCAGGATATTATTTTGATGGACACCAGCGAGGAGCGGTTGAATTTTCCGATTAGTTCGGAAATTATGACCGTGTTGGGTAATCCTACGTCTATTAAGGATTTGAAAACAGCGGGAATCAAAGATACAGACATGTTTATTGGGGTCACTCCGGAAGAATCGACGAACATGACCGCTTGCATGCTGGCGCACAATTTGGGTGCCAAACGGACGATTGCACGGGTGGACAACGATGAGTATTTATTACTGCAAAACATGGAGTTTTTTGTCAATTTAGGCGTTGATTCGATGATTTGTCCCGAAACTCTGGCCGCCAAAGAGATTATCAGTGCACTGAAACAGCCTTGGACACGCCAATGGTGGGAAATTGCGGATGGACGACTGATTTTGATGGGTGTGAAAGTGCGCGAAAATGCCCCTGTGGTCAATAAATTTCTCAACGAATTGAGTTCACACCGCATTTATCATATTGTAGCCATCAAACGGCAAAATCAGACAATTATTCCACGCGGATCCGACCAAATTTTGACAGGCGATATTGTCTATTTTACCAGCACGAGCGACCAATTGGATACACTCAAAAAAGCGACCGGAAAAGAGTCCATTAATATCAAAAAAGTGACTATCATGGGCGGTAGCCGCATTGCGTTGAAAGTGTGCGAACGGCTCTCGTCCAATATTGATATTAAGATACTGGAAATCAATAAAGAAAAAAGTTTCCGTTTGGCCGAAAAAGTGGGCAAGAACGTCATGGTCATCAATGGCGACGGTCGAAATACCGACTTGTTGGTTCAAGAAAATATCACCAACAGCGATGCCTTTATTGCCTTGACAGGTAATTCGGAGGCGAACATCCTCGCTTGTGTCGCCGCCAAAAATTTTGGTGTGTCAAAAACCATTGCAGAGGTGGAAAACTTGGACTACATCCAAATGGCTGAAAAATTAGACATTGGTTCGGTCATCAACAAAAAATTGATTGCCTCCAGCCACATCTATCGCTTTTTGTTGCAAGCGGACGTTTCTACGGTCAAATGCTTGGACTTTGCCAACGCCGAAGTAGCAGAATTAGTGGCACGTCAAGGCTCCAAAATCACGCAAAAACCGGTCAAAGACATGCGTTTGCCGCAAGATATGACGCTGGGTGGAGTGATTTGCAATGGCGTAGCAGAAATCGTTCACGGCGCAACACACATTCAGCCGGGCGACCACGTGCTGGTGTTTTATTTGAATACGGCGATGCGCAAAATTGAGGATTATTTCAAATAAAGTGGGAAATTTATCTCAAAAGTGAAAATAATTCATAATTTATAATTCATAATTCAAAAAAAGGTCGTACCTTTGCGGCGCAAACTGCGGCTGTGGTGTAATTGGTAGCCACGCCAGACTTAGGATCTGGTGCTTCACGGCGTGGGGGTTCGAGTCCCTTCAGCCGCACTTCTCAAAAGAGCAAATGTTTATAAATCTCTGAAAATCAACAGTTTTCAGAGATTTTTTTTCTGAGAGGTGCGAAAAAGTCAAAAGAGCGCAGATTTAGGAGCTCCACCTTTTCAGAATTGTGCTGCTTCTTGATACTTAAAAAAGTAATAGAATGTTGACTTGTGCCATTTTGTTAATTCTTTTTCACCGTTCAAGAGCAAAGAGATGGTACTGGTATCAATTCCGATGCGATTACTAAGGTGTTTGCCTTTGAAACCAAACTTTTGCATACGGTGCTTGATCCAATCCGGCGTTATGGATTCAATATCGTTTTTGTTGGAATCCACAGCTGAAATATTCAACTTCCAATCTTCCGGAATTTCATCCTTGAACATTCCCTTTGTTCTCTCTATCAATTCTTTGTGATTAAGCAGGCGACCGTCAACTGATTCCTTTTGTTCTACGCGTACTATGAGGCGATTACCTTTAAAAGAAATCACATCAATAAATACTCTGGCATTTTGTTGATACATCCGAGCAAACGTCTTCAAGCGTTTCTTTTTTTCTTCTTCCAGTGGAAGTAAGTCTAAATTTTTCATAACACTATTTTTAAAATTTTACATTAAATAAAGAAGGGTGGAGTGGAATAACCACCCTTCTAAACTTACAGTTTAATGAGTTTCTTTCGTGTTAGGTCGAAAATGGCGATCTGATTGTTTTCACGACCGAAACGCATTGCTGCATCCAAATCAGTAAAAATACGAACCGAATCGTAGTAAAATGAGCCGTCATCGTTGTCGAGCCAGCCACCTACTGTTTTTTCGTGCTCCATAGCATGTTTGAGAACTCTTTTCAATCCTTCATCATCAAAACTGTCTTGGGTTTCAAGATAGGCGACTGAAATTCCACCTGTAACCTTTTTTAAAGTTGTGAGGTCAACTGTGAATCCATCAGGATTCTTTTTTGCTATCTTTTGGATAGCGTCAAAAAGCTGATTCATAATATGAAAGAACTTTTGCGGATGTCACCCGCGTTAGACACGACAAAAGTACAAAATAATTTGTTACTAACAAATTATTTGCAATTATTTTTACAAAAACCACCAAATCTAACATTGTTGTTGCAAATTAAAATAAATTTTCATACCTTTGTCCCATTCAAATTTAGAGGTTTTTTAGATAAAAATTTAGCTTATGAATGCTTTAGAAAAACATAATTCAAAAATATCAATACGCTTTTTCGGCGACAAAGAGGTTCGAGCCGTTTGGGACGAGGAAAACACCAAATGGTGGTTTTCGTTACTGGATATTGTGGGCGTTCTCAACGATGAAAACGATTACAATAAAAATCGTAATTATTGGAAATACCTGAAAGCTAAGTTGAAGAAAGAAAATAATCAGTTGGGTAGTGTCACTACCCAACTGAAACTAACAGCAGCGGACGGGAAAAAATATAATTCCGATGCCCTTGACAGTGACGGTGTTATGGAATTGGCGAGACAATTTCCCAACAACAAGGCAATGAAATTTGTGGATTGGTTTACCTATAGCGACAACTCGATTGACGGACAAAGCAAAAAGAAAGCATATACACTGTTTGAGAGCAATCTTATAGATGAAATTCAAGTTGGAACAAGAAAGGGGCTGCAGCAGATTCACGCTTATTTGTTTGGCGGGCTGTATAACTTTGCCGGCAAAATAAGGGACAGAAATATCAGTAAAGGCGGCTTTCAGTTTGCAGTGGCTCGATTTTTAGATGTCACATTGCAGCAAATAGAAGAAATGCCCGAAAATACTTTCGACGAAATTGCCGATAAATATGTGGAAATGAACATTGCCCACCCCTTTATGGAAGGCAACGGGAGAAGTACACGAATATGGTTGGATTTGATGCTGAAAAAACACCTGAAACGCTGCGTAGATTGGAGCAAAATAGGCAAAAAAGACTATCTAAATGCAATGATACGCAGTGCCGTAAACGGCTCCGAGATAAAAAAACTGCTACACAATGCACTGACTGACGAAATTGATTCCCGAGAGATGTTTATGAAAGGTATTGATTATTCGTATTATTATGAAGAAAATGAATAGTTTTGCACAAAAATTTTGTATGAAAAATCAACTTAGAAGTTATAGCAGTACGCACGGTCGTACAATGGCCGGTGCACGCGCCTTGTGGAAAGCTAACGGCATGACCAACGAACAGATGGGCAAACCTATCATCGCGATTGTTAATTCATTCACGCAATTTGTGCCCGGACATGTACATTTGCACGAAATCGGACAATTTGTGAAAGCCGAAATCGAAAAATTGGGCTGTTTTGCAGCCGAATTTAACACAATAGCCATCGACGACGGCATCGCGATGGGGCACGACGGTATGCTCTACTCCCTGCCGAGCCGCGACATTATTGCAGACAGCGTCGAATACATGGTTAACGCCCACAAAGCCGACGCCATGATTTGCATCAGCAATTGCGACAAAATCACGCCGGGCATGCTCATGGCAAGTATGCGCCTGAATATCCCAACCGTGTTTGTTTCCGGTGGTCCCATGGAAGCCGGCATTCTCCCTTCTCCTAATGGAGAGGGGGCGGGGGTGAAGCTCGACCTGATTGACGCGATGGTGCAAAGTGCCGACGAATCTGTCAGCGACGAGCAAGTACGTCAAATAGAATTGCACGCATGCCCCACGTGCGGCTCGTGTTCCGGCATGTTTACTGCCAATTCCATGAACTGCCTGAACGAAGCCATCGGTTTGGCTTTGCCGGGTAACGGCACGATTTTAGCAACTCATATCAATCGCAAACAATTGTTTGCCGATGCAGCGAAATTAGTCGTAGACAACGCCTACAAATATTATCGCGACGGCGACGAAAGCGTGTTGCCCAAAAACATCGCCACTAAAGCGGCATTTTTGAACGCCATGACGTTGGATATTGCAATGGGTGGTTCCACAAATACCGTCCTTCACCTGTTAGCTGTGGCGCAAGAAGCAGGCGTGGATTTCACAATGCAGGACATCGACCGCTTGTCACGTCAAACCCCATGCCTGTGCAAAGTGGCACCAAACACCAACAAATTTCACATCCAAGACGTCAATCGCGCAGGGGGCATCATCGGCATTTTGGCTGAATTGGACAAAGCGAAGTTAATTAACAGTGCTGTGAAACGTGTGGATGGCTTGACTTTGTCCGAAGCCATCAAAAAATACGACATAGCCCCCCTTAATCCCCCCGAAGGGGGGAGAACATCCCCCCTTTCGGGGGGGCTTGGGGGGGCAAAAATCTATTACAGTGCGCCGTGCAATCAATTTAACTTAAAATTGGGTTCACAAGACAACCAATACGACACCCTCGACACAGACCGCGTCAACGGCTGTATTCATGACCTCGAACATGCTTACAGCAAAGACGGCGGTTTAGCGGTACTCTACGGCAATATCGCCCAAGACGGTTGCGTAGTGAAAACAGCAGGCGTGGACGAGAGCATCCTGAAATTTTCAGGTCCCGCAAAAGTATTCGATTCACAAGAATCAGCTTGTGAAGGCATCATTGGAAACGTAGCGACGGGACGTGCCCCGTTGGTACAGGCAGGCGATGTTGTAATCATCACTCACGAAGGTCCGAAAGGCGGTCCGGGTATGCAAGAAATGCTTTATCCAACGTCTTACATCAAGTCACGCCATTTAGGCAAAGCTTGTGCACTCATCACTGACGGACGTTTTTCAGGAGGGACTTCAGGCTTATCCATAGGTCACGTTTCCCCGGAGGCCGCTGCCGGTGGTGCTATCGGATTAGTCAAAACCGGCGACATCATCTCAATTAACATCCCCGAACGGACTATAAAAGTAGAAGTTTCTGACGAAATACTGTCAGCACGACGAGAAGAAGAATTGAAACGTGGCAACAAGGCATTCACCCCGCCATGCCGCACACGCAAGGTTTCCAAAGCTCTGAAGGCATACGCTTCAATGGTTAGCTCCGCAGACAAAGGGGCTGTAAGAATAATTGATTGATTGTCTTGAACTGTGATTTGAATGATTTTATGATGGACTATGATTGTGTTACAATTCTTTGACCAATCGGTCGCCATTGCTTGAAAACATCGCTTCACGGGTCTGTAAGATGGCTTGCCATTCGGGAAAAAACTCCTCTTTGTAGTTGGTTTTGAAATCTTCCGTGCCATATTGGTCGATTTTATCAAGCAAGTAGCGCACAGTAATCAGGCTGCTGTCAATAGCGGGCTGGTAGTTGGGGTAGGCATCCACATCTTTGATTTCGTTGATGATGTGAATGTCAATCAAGATGCTTAAAATCTTATTAACCAGTCGGATAGGCAGTTTGAAATGATTGGAAATTTCAATGGCAGTGTAGGGTGGGGACGTTGTTTCAAAGCGTTTGAGAATCAATACTGCGATGGATAAAGTCAAAAAATCCAAATAGCGTCGCGAAATTTTCTTCGTTTCTTGCTCGTAGTCGAAATTTTTCACGTTTTGACAGGCAAATGCGATTTCGGCACCGCACAAACAAATCACCCACGACAATTGCATCCACAAGAGGAGTAGGGGGATGAACGCGAAACTTCCGTAAATTGCATTGTATTTCGATACCCACATCTGCCCGTTGATGTACAGAAATTGAAAAATTTGAAAGCCGATGGCAGCGAAAATACCGCCGGCAAGGGCATTTTTTAATTGCACCTTGGTGTTAGGTAAAAAGAGATACACGCCTGTGAATAGGATGATGCTGAAAATCAACGGACTAATCGCCAGCAAAATTTCATAAATTGGAGCTAAAACAAGATGCTCTTTCATGCCTCCAAACGTGGTTTCGTAGAAAATAGAAATCCCCGACGAGCAGACTAAAAGCACCGGAATCAAGAAAAAAGCAGAAAAATAATCTGTAATACGTCGCCAATAGCTGCGTCCGAGTTTGATTTGCCAAATTTGATTGAAGGAATTTTCGACTGTCGAAATCAAATTAAACACCGTGTAGAGCAACAGACCCAACCCAATCCCCAAAAAAATCCCATTCCGGCTCTGTGTCAGATAGGAATCTACAAATGAGAACGCCTCGCCAAACGCTTTTTGCTGTCCGGGAAAGTGCTGAAACAGCTGACTTTCCACAATGTTTTGGAATCCAAATCCTTTAGCAATAGCCAACAGCACCGCCAACAGAGGAATCAGCGACAAAAAAGTGGAGTAGGTGAGGGCAGAAGCGCGCTGTTGCAGATTTTCGGCCTGATACCGCCTGACAGCCAAGATGATGACTTTCATAATCGTGTAGTTGCGCCGCTTTTTTTTCGTCAATTCTTGTGGTAAAATACGCCAAATGCCATCTGTGATGAATAGCACAAACTGTTTGATTTGCTCAGGAATGCTTTTTAGCTTCATTTTCTTTATTTGTATGTTGGGATTCTCGCTTTCGCGGGAATGAAAAATAAAAAAGTAGTCAATCTGTAAGCCGGATTCTGTATTCCGACGAATCAGAATGTCTGTCATTTATCTCGACTTGCCGTCACCGACAAGCTCCAGCAATCTACCCCCCGGCATCGGACGAGTAGCCCTACATACGCCGGTGTACATGATCTTGCAACCCCCAAGAGGCACGGCTCCGCTTGTTGCCAAGCAGACCGGTAAGCTCTTACCTCACCTTCTCACCCTTACCCGGTTGAGCAAAACAAATGAGAAAAACTCAAGTTGGGCGGTTCTTTTCTTCTACCTTACTCTGCTCTCGCGAACAGCCATCCGTTAGGTGGTGGGGCACTCTGTGTTGTCCGGACTTTCCTCCCCCTTTGCAGAGAGCGACAGACCGATTGACTACTATTTTTATTTTCTTTCAAAAACTTTTCTACAAATTTGCCTTAGAATTAAGTAGGTCGGCGGCGTTACCGCCGCTTTCCCCTTTAAGAACTGTACGTGCGCCTTTCACCGCATACAGCTCAGGTGATTACAAAGTTTAATATCACTCTCATTAAACCGGAGCACCCCCACCCTAGTGGGTAGTTCCATTAAATTGATGTAGCCTAAGCCACTGACCCCATAGGCGCTCAAAGCGTCTATTTTCAAAGTAAGCATCCCAAGCTGAATCGAAAGGATTAGCCTCCATTTTAATCTTGACGTGCCTTGAAATCGGTATGTCCGAGAGCTTCTTGAGTGCAAAGGTAGTCATTTTTTCTGAATCCCCAATGGTCTCTTTAAAACTCCATTTCCGTTTGCCGTCCGTCTTAAAATACTTTTCTAACACCCACCGATTCGACTTGTTGGTATGCCGTCTAAAAGCCCAACGTTTTAATTGACCAATTAAAATATGGTCAGTTCTACTGAAAACTTTCTTTGATGCCACGTGCTTAAAATAGTTTCCCCACCCTGTTATGACAGGATTCAGTCGCCTGATTAAGACACTTTGCGAAACCGCTTTATTGCTAAATATAATCTCGTGCAGCTTGTCAGCCATCTTCTTTTGGCTCTTCTTTGAGGGTTTTATAAGTAATGTGTCGTTGTACTTGCGAACATTAAAACCCAAAAAGTCGAAGCCTTTAGAGATGTGAGTAATCAGCGTTTTTTCCTCTGATAGAGCTAATCCCCTTTCGGAAAGAAATTTTGTTATCAGGATTTTTATCTCCTCCAGTGTTTCCCGTTTGGCTGCGGTGACGACAAAGTCGTCTGCGTAGCGCACAAGATGCACTTTGGGAAAGAACATTTTCCCTTTACCCAAATACTGCTTACAGTATTTTTCCTTAACTAACTTTTCCATTCCGTCTAAGGTTGCATTGGCCAGAGTGGGAGATATGATACCTCCTTGCGGCGTGCCCTCCTGTGTTGGAGAGAGTATTTTGTTGAATATCACTCCACTTTTTAACCATTTCTTTAGTATGACTTTGTCCGTTTGTACATTGCGGAGAAGCCAGTCATGGTCAATGTGGTCGAAGCATCCTTTAATATCTCCTTCCAAGATCCATTGGGGCGCGTTTCTTTTGCTTAGCAATCTATGCAGGGCATCAATAGCGTCTGCCGTTGACCGGCCGCGTCGGAAACCATAAGAATTGCCGTCTGCCATTGTTTCCGTTATGGGTTCCAAAGCCATCAGGTATAATGCCTGCATCGCTCTGTCTTTCATGGTCGGAATACCAAGCGGACGTTTCTTGCCGTTACTCTTTTCAATAAACACTCTTTTCAGTGGTTTGGGCTTATATCCCCTACGCTTAAGGGATAATATTGCTTTGAATTTGTTTACAGGAGTTGTCCATTTGACTTTATCCACTCCTGCGGTTCTTTTTCCTTTATTGGAAGTTACTCTCTTTACTGCCAACGCTTTGGCTTCAAAAGATGTTACCAAGAGGTGTGTTAAAGCTTTCACTTTACCATAGCTCTTGCTTTGTTGCGCCTTTACAATCCG
>BNTP01000013.1 GCA_025996695.1 Bacteroidia bacterium
TTGCCAAATCGTATCCTTTGTGATATACGGCATTAGACAAAACCTCCTCTACAGCCTCGTACGGAAAATTGTAAAATCGTAAAGATTCTGCCTGATTAGGTATTTTTTTGACGTGCTCATGGATAATCAAGTTAAATTTATGAAGAGTTGCCCTGAAAATAAATTTGATTTATTTGCTGTTGAGATATTCCAACTCTTTCTGCTGAGCAATGCCACGGTATTGCTCCACAACAGGCTGCAATGCGCTGCTGTAACTCGCGGCAAGCAACAGGTCGATATACCCCGAATTTAAATCAAATTGTGCGCTTGCCGGCAATTGACCCGTTTGTAGCCATTCTTGAATACAGGCAGGCAGCCACAAGTCCATTCGTTTGAGCATGGAACCGATGATGCCTTTGGCAAAAAGCGATTGGTCGGTGTCCACGCCTACGGTGTAGAGGTTGGGATTGTTCGTTTCGCGCAGGTAGCGATAGATGCCGAGGTTGGATGTGCCTGCGAGGGCGTAGATAAATGGGGACTCGGCATAGAGTGCACTTGCCACCCGGTAGGTGCTGTCCACCATATTGAAGCCGTCGAAACTGGTGGCGAGAGACATGGTGCTCACATGGGCAGTCACGCCGGATTGTGCTGCGGCATACGTGTAACCATCCACAAATCCGTCGCGCCCCGAGTTCAAGAAATTCCAATCGGGGAAAGCGCTCACGTAAGCGGAAGTAGCAGCTTGCGTTTTTTCGTATGCCACGGCGCCAATAAGAAACGATACGCCGTAGCCCGAAAAAGAAACCGTGCGCACGGGCAAATCCCGCTCCGACTCAAATATCAAAATGCGATTAACAGCCGGCTCATCTGCCGTACATTCCGCTGCCACAAAATTTTCGTAATCATCGCAACTGCCTAACAGGAGCAAGGCATCAGCGTTTTCGCGAACATAGTTGAGCCAATAGTCAAAAACGGGTTTCAACTCTGCCGTAGAATTGGTTTGCGGGTTGATGTAGTGAAAATCGAAATCGGTGTTTTTTTGCGCATCCAGCACGCTTTTCAAGATATAATCATTGTAGCCCATATCGCCCAGACTGTTTGCCGGAAACAGAAATATCACTTCCTTGAGCGGGTCGGGGCGCACAATAATATCCTTGTCCATACATCCTGCGACAAACAGAGTGAATAGAACAAGGATACTATATCGGCTACGCAGAGGCATATAAATCAACTTAATTAAGCAAATATCACTACATCGGATTCTCAATCAATCGGAAACCCAGATCTTCAAGCTGGAGCGTAGGGCGATCACTGCTATAAAACGCCGCTTCGCAATAACGGGCATCCATGCAAAAACTTCCGCCAAATCGCCTACGGTAATAATCTCCTGGCCCCCAGACAGTATGTGTCCATTCCCACAGATTACCACTCATGTCGTAAATACCTAATTCATTCCCACCTTTTGTTCCGACTTCATGCCTTTGTTGTAAGTTATTAACGGCACTATTATCAGCATACCACGCCACCTGGTCTATCGTATTGCTCCCGCTGTAGATGTAATTATGTGTGTTTTTTCCACCTTTTGAAGCATATACCCATTGCTCTGCTGTGGGCAAATCATAGCATTTCCCTGTTTTTTTATAAAGTTCGCTAATAAAACCGATGGCATCATACCACGACACGCCAACTACGGGGTAATTCGCACCTTTTTTATTTTTCGAAGGATCACTACCCATGACGGCTTCCCACTGTCCCTCCGTAACCTCGTATTTGCCTATTTTGAAACTCCAGATAGTCCCATTCCCTTCTACATACACCATTTCGATATTTATGGTTGCACTGTTTTCAGGCGGAGCGGTAGTTACGCTTGTTTGCGTAACGTTCACTTCTTTGGACAGTGCGCCCGAAGTAAGGATGATTTTTGCCGAACGTTCGTCGTCGGTTCTGTTGCTTAACACATCCACATAAACAACTCCGTTGCCTGTGCCGGAAGGGCTTACAAGGCACCACGTGGTGTCGGTAAGGTTTTCCAACCTTGCTGTCCACGTACTGTTGCTCGTTACTACTATGCTGTCAGCTGCCATCGTTGGCAGGGCAACATTAATACTTGTTTTGTCCACCGACAGGGTGGGCGCCACTTCATCTTCGGAGCAGCCACTGAATAGTAGTGCTGCAGCTATTCCTAAATAATAAATGTGTTTCATCAATGTTGTTTTTTTATGTTACGATTAAATTTTTTGCAAAGATACGCCTTATTGACGAAAATTGCAAATATCGCGAGTTTCATGGGGCACGCCAAATTTCCCATTTTCAAAGGGAAATTTGCCCGAGCAATCCGTTAGGATTGCATCGCTCGGTAGCATTGACCCTGCCTCATGCAGCCCGCATGGTAGGTATGCGGCCATAAGTTGAAACCATCCTTTTTGTGATTTACTGCATATTTCGCCATTTCTCAAGCAACTGCGCCATATCGTCGGGGATTTCACTGTCCAAATAAATTTCTTCGCCCGTGCATGGATGAACAAAACCCAACGTCTTGGCATGCAGGGCTTGTCGCGGACACGTGTCGAAACAATTTTTGATGAATTGCTTGTATTTCGTGCCTTGTGTGCCGCGCAGCACTTCGTTGCCACCATAGCGAGCGTCGTTAAACAGCGTGTGGCCGATGTGTTTCAGATGCACGCGAATCTGGTGGGTGCGTCCCGTTTCCAAGCGACATTCGATTAAAGTGCAGTAACCGAAGCGTTCGAGCACCTTGTAATGCGTCACCGCGGGCTTTCCTTCTTCCGAATCGGGCGGCAACACCATCATCAACATTCTATCGCGCGGGTCACGTCCAATATTGCCTTCGATGCGTCCCTCGTCGAGCTTCATATTGCCCCAAACCAGTGCCCAATAGAG
Source organism: Bacteroidia bacterium (assembly GCA_025996695.1). Classification (GTDB taxonomy): domain Bacteria; phylum Bacteroidota; class Bacteroidia; order Bacteroidales; family Azobacteroidaceae; genus Azobacteroides. The sequence continues at coordinate 2,881 of BNTP01000013.1, forward strand.
CCGTTTGGTCGTTTTATGAAAAAATTGCGAGCCGAGATGCGTCTTCGATTCGGGATTTTTTGCCAGCACCAGCAGTCCGGACGTGTCTTTGTCGATGCGGTGAACCAGCCCCAAACGCGGATCATCGGTGTGATATTGCGGATCGTCTTGGAGATACCACGCGACGGCATTGAGCAGCGTGCCCGTGTAATTGCCATGCCCCGGATGCACCACCAATCCGGGCGGCTTGTTGACCACCAGCACATCCTTGTCCTCGTAAGCTATATTAATAGGTATATCCTCGGGCAAAATATCCACTTCACGATGCGGGCGATCAAGCACAATGGTAATAACATCCAGCGGCTTAACCTTATAATTTGACTTAATCGGCTTGTTGTTGGCAAGAATATAACCGGCGTCCGCAGCCTGCTGAATGCGATTGCGCGACGCTCCCGTGATGCGATCGACCAAGAATTTGTCTACCCGCAACAAGGCTTGTCCCTTGTCGGCAGTGAATCGAAAGTGCTCATAAAGCTCTTCCTGTTCTTCCTGCTCTTCAATATTCTCGCGTGAATCTTCCATAACTTAGTACATTATTCAGGGCAAAGATATGAAACAATTATGAATTATGAATTATAAATGATGAATTTTTGCTTGCGAAGTGCTGTTTTTTTTTAGAAAATTGCAATTATACTATTTTTTTTATGAAAAAAGTATTATCTTTGCACACTGATTAGGTATGGGAAAAAATAAATTGCAGAAATTTGCAGACATGAGCCGCTATCCAAATGTGTTTCAGTGCACATTTGCTGACTGGCAGGATGCTTCGCAGGGAAGTGCGGATCAGGCTTGTCGTGACATGCGTGGGCGGTGGAACGAGTTGTTTTTCAAAAACGACTGTCCCATTGTTTTGGAATTAGGCTGCGGCAAAGGGGAGTATGCTCTTGGGTTGGCAAAACGCTTCCCTGAATGCAATTTCATCGGAGTAGACATCAAAGGCGCACGTATGTGGTCGGGCGCAAAAGAAGCATTGGCCGAAGGATTGACCAATGTCGCTTTTCTGCGCACGAATATCGAACTTATCAATCGCTTTTTTGCTCCGGGCGAAGTATCGGAAATCTGGATTACTTTCCCTGACCCGCAAATGAAAAAAGCAACTAAGCGGCTGACAAGCAGCCGTTTCATGCAACTCTACAGCGAAATTCTCAGCGAAAATGGGCAAATTCATTTGAAAACGGACAGCCCGTTTCTATACACCTATACCAATGCGATGATTGACGCCAACCAATTGCCAATCATTCAAAAAATTGATGATGTCTACGCTCGTCATCATGTCAACCGAGCGATAGCGAGTGGAGACACCCCACCCCCAGAAGAGGATATTTTGTCCATCCACACTTATTACGAGCAGCAATGGCTTGATCGGGGATTGACCATCAAATACATCAATTTTATGCTCACCTCCAAACCCAATTATGTTGAGCCGGACATTGAAATCGAGCCGGACAATTACCGCAGTTTCAATCGCTCTCGTCGGGGGATTGCGGGTCAGGCAAGCAAAGACGGCGGATACAATCGAAGTGGTAAAGACTTAGCGCGCCACTTCTCTACGGCAGCCTGCACAGCGGTTCTCATTTTCTCAGCATTCCTATTTCTTAGAAGCAGCAAGGCTCCCGAGCCAACAGGCGAAGATTTGAAAGAATTTGCTACGCCGGTTTCCTCATTTCCTCTGCCCTCAGAGGTGGAATTTGCCAACCAAAAAATCTCATTGGAACGCCTTGATATGCGGGAACGCTTCGATCGTGAGCTTAACACTCAGGCGTATTTGCATGCTTCAACGATGCTGATTATCAAGCGTGCCAATCGTTATTTCCCGATTATTGAACCCATTTTGAAAGCAAACAATATCCCTGACGATTTCAAATATCTGTGCGTCATTGAGAGCAATTTGGACACACGGGCACTCTCACCAGCCAAAGCTGCCGGTTTGTGGCAATTTATGGAAGGGACGGCAAAAAATTACGGCTTAGAAATCCGCGCGGGTGTTGACGAACGCTATCATATAGAAAAGGCGACCGAGGCTGCCTGCTACTATTTCCGTGCCGCTTATCAAAAATACAACAACTGGATGGATGTGGCCGCATCATACAACGCAGGCACAGGGCGCATTTCTTCGGAAATGAATAAGCAGGAAGCAGAATCGGCTTTTGACTTGCTGCTCGTATCGGAAACTTCGCGCTATATGTTTCGCATCTTGGCAGCTAAAGAGCTTTTGAATCATCCCAAGCGGTATGGTTATTTGTTGAAAAAAGAAAATCTGTATCCACAGGTTGCGGTAGATTACGTGGAAGTGTCGACCGACGTGCCTGATTGGACGACTTTTGCGAAAGAACACGGCATCAGTTATGCTACCTTGAAAGAGTATAATGTGTGGTTGCGCGACACCAAATTGGAACAACCCAAAAAGTCGCCGAAAACTTACCGGATTGCGATTCCGAAAAAGGAAGATTTACAGTTTGATGCAAAAAAACTTAAGGTACATGACAACGCATGGGTCACGGTTTGAAGTTTGTGAAAAATAATAAAATATTAATGTAATAGAAAAATAAAAAATGAAAAAAGTATGTTTAGTTTTAGTGTTGGCTGTAAGTGCAATCAGCACGACTCAAGCGCAGGTTTCTTGGGGTATTAAAGGTGGTGCAAACCTTTTGTTCGTATCTGCAGAAGATAATGGAGTAAAATTGAAACAAGACAATGTGATTTCCGGTTATCATTTAGGCCCGATGATTGAATGCGGACTTCCTGCAATCGGTGAAGGTTTTGCTTTGGATGCCGCATTGCTGTATTCTCATAATGGCTATAATTATGACGGCTCAGATTTTTCTCAAGGAAATATTTTGATTCCTGTCAATTTTAAGTACAAATTTGATTTATCCGATAATCTTCGGGGTTATGCACTCGCCGGCCCCTACTTCAATCTGAATATTACGGATAACGCATATAAAATGAATCCCGAGAAAGATGACGAAGTAATCACAGGCGGATTTGGGGGCGGTTTGAATATTGGCGTTGGTTTGGAATTGAAGAAACATTTTCAAGCAGGAGTTAGCTACCAACTTAGTTTGACAAACGATTTAACAATTGATGCAAATAGTGCAAAGACTAAAAACAGCGGTCTTGTAGTTTCGGTAGCCTATTTATTTTAATTATTAAAAAAAACAATATGAAGCGAGTATTTTTTATTTTGATGTTGGCAATTGGTGCAATTAGCACGGCCCAAGCACAGTTTTCTTGGGGTATTAAAGCGGGTGTAAATCTTATAGAAGCAGATTTCAGCAATCTTGAAAGCAATATAGATACAAAAAATCTGACCGGTTTTCAAGTGGGACCGATGATTCAATTTACTGTACCGGTGATTGGCATTGGCTTGGATGCCGCAGTGCTTTATTCTCAAACCGGATTTGAACTTAAAGGCGAAAACTACAAACAGGGTAGTTTGTTGATTCCTGTCAATTTTAAGTACAAATTGAGTTTGCTGGGAGTGCTTGGTGCGTATGCCACTGCCGGACCGTATGCCAAATTCAAACTTGATAGCGATGATTTGTATGAGGATGCAAAAGCTAAATCATTTGGCGCAGGGTTGAATTTTGGTTTCGGCGTAGAAGTGTTAAGCCATCTTCAAGTTGGTGCTAATTACCAGGTAGGTCTGACAGATAATTATAATGAATCTTCTGCACTTCAATTAGCAGGGAATTCCGTAAATAGCAAAGACAAAGGTTGGTCAATAACGGCTGCGTACTTATTTTAAGTGTACATCGAAGTCATTCTCCCGGTGCCGCTGGCTGACACGTTTACCTATTCCGTGTCTTCGGAATTGGAAGCGCAGATTGTCTGCGGCGGTTTGGTAGAAGTAATGTTCGGACATAAAAATTATTATGGCATTGTCGTGTCCATTGGAGAACCATCTCGTATGGACGCGTCTGCCATTAAGCCGATTGTGTCCGTGCCCGTCGTTGCGTTGCGCGATACGCCATGCAATCTTACCCCCGAACCCCTCATAGATGCGATTCAATTGCAGTTTTGGGAATGGCTGTCCGGTTATTACCTGTGCCGGATGGGGGAGGTTTTCAAGGCGGCGTTGCCCCCCGCTTTTATTGAGAAAGGATTGTTGCACTCGTTTAGGGTGAAAAAAAACGCCGGAGCGAAAACAGCTACAAATAGTGCCGATTTGCACCGGTTGAATGATTTGCAGCAGCAGGCACTTGATGATATAAAATCCAAGTTGCAAGAAAAAAACGTTTGCCTCCTGCACGGTGTAACCTCTTCGGGGAAAACGGAAATCTACACGCATTTGATTCAGGAAGCGTTGGATGCCGGCAAACAGGTGCTCTATTTGCTACCGGAAATTGCATTGACCACTCAAATCACAAGCCGTTTGAAGCGATTTTTTGGCGATAAATTGGGTGTTTATCATTCGCAAATCAATCCCCATGAGCGGAAAGATATTTGGGAGTCAGTTACTAATTATCAGGTGCAAGGTGCAGGGTGCAAGGTGCAAGGTGCAAGGTGCAAGGTGATTTTGGGTGCACGTTCGGCGGTGTTTTTGCCGTTCCAAAATTTGGGATTGGTGATTGTGGACGAGGAGCATGAGCCGAGCTACAAGCAACAAGATCCCGCGCCACGCTATCATGCCCGCAACGCGGCGATTATGTTGGCGCGCATGCACGGCGCCAAAGTTGTGCTGGGCAGTGCGACGCCTTCGGTGGAGTCGTTTCACAATGTGCAAACGGGAAAATATGGATACGTGCGCTTGGAAAGGCGATTTGAGGACACCGAACTGCCGCGGATCATTCCGGTGGACGTGAAAGAATTGCGTCGCAAAAAACAGATGAAGTCCATTTTTTCGCCCGTGTTGCAGGAAAAAATGCAAGCGACTTTGGATAGGGGAGAACAAGTCCTGCTGTTTCAAAATCGACGTGGCTTTGCGCCTGTGATGACTTGCAAAATCTGTGATTGTACGCCCAAATGTCGCTTCTGCGACATCAGTCTCACCTACCACAAGCAAAGCAACCGCCTGAAATGCCACTATTGCGGACACGCTTACGCCCTGCCAACACAATGTCCCGAATGTGGCGGCGAATTTGGTTTTGTGGGCTACGGCACCGAAAAAGTGGAAGAAGAAATCAAGACGCTATTTCCAAACGTGACAGTCGAGCGGATGGACACGGACACCACTTCGACCAAAAAAGCATTTGAAAACATTCTTTCACGGTTTGAGAATGGGCAAACGCAAATTTTGATTGGCACACAGATGATTTCCAAAGGCTTGGATTTTGAGAAAGTGGGGCTGGTAGGTATTCTCAATGCCGACGCGTTGATGAATCATCCCGATTTCAGGGCTTATGAACGGGCTTATCAACTGATGTCGCAAGTGTCAGGGCGCGCAGGACGCCGAAAAGAGCAAGGCGAAGTCATTTTGCAAACGTCCCACATCGACCACACGCTGATTCAGTCTGTGTTGCAACAAAACTACACCGCATTGTACACGATGCAGATGGAAGAGCGCGAATTGTTTCGCTACCCTCCCTTGTTTCGCCTCATTCATATTACCCTCAAACACCGTCAGGACGAGATTGTCAGTAATTTAGCCGATGCTTTTGCCCAACATTTGCGCAAAAAACTGGGCGATCGAGTGCTTGGTCCCGACAAGCCGGCCGTTGCTAAAGTTCAAAATTTATATTTGCGGCAAATTGTTTTGAAAGTGGAAAATAAAGTTTCGATGACTGTTTTGCGTGATATTTTGGAAAGCATTCAGGCGTTGCTTTTGGGGCAAAAAGAGTTTCGGTATGCAGTTGTTCAGTATGATGTGGATCCGGTGTGATCAATGAAACTTAACTACCATCTCCGGCTGTTTCTTCTATCTTATCATCAAGAAATCGGTATCTATCCCGCTAAGAAAAGTGCTAAAAATTTTGATTACATGAAAATAGTTTGTACCTTAGTCAATGAATGTAATTGTCACGTGGTTTCGACTACGTAGCAATGGAAGTATAATACACGCAACATGGACTTTAGACAAATGATAGGCAATAAACAAATGCCGTTCATAACTCACTCATTATCAGCAGATTACGAGGGTGGGGGGAGGGGGGTAAATTCCCTTGCAAAAGCCAATACAATTCTCTGTCGTAACAAAAAGGAATTTTTGTCGTGCACCCATTTATTGAGATAATTTTGCAGGAGTTTACTCCTGGTCGGGCAGGACAAAACAAAAAACGGCAAATCATTTTTCAGATTTGCCGTTTTTCAAAATATAAATACTGTTATGTTATTCCTTCACAATCTTGCTGACCGCAACATCACTACCGCTGTAAACCTTAAGCAGATAAACACCTTTCGGCAAAGCCGATACGGATATTTTTCCATTGAAATTGTTTTCCGAAAGCAGCAAAGTGCCTGACAATGTGTAGATTTCAACTTTTTGTATCGGCGTTTCCGATTTTATAAACAACTCTTCCCGCACGGGATTGGGGTAGATTTGCAATTGTTCGGCAGTTACATTTTTAATCTCTGTTACTACATCTTCAACCGTCAATTTCCCACTCACAAGCGTGTAGATATAATTATTATCATGGCCGCCCGAAAGCGTGATGACGAAATCGCCGGCAGGCGAAGTTTCATTTGCCGGACAGGCGGCTGTGGGCAACAAATCAAGCACTCCCTCGTTTTCGCCGTTTGTGAAACCCGAATACGACAGCGTGAATGGCGGATTTGCCTCGCCAAAATTGCGGACGGCATCGTTTGCCGTGATGATGAGCGGGGCTTTGGATACCGTAACGGTTGTGACGGCGTCCGGTGCAGGCAAATAGTTGATGTTGCCGCTTTGCGAGGCGGTCAGGGCAAAAGTGCCTGTCCCGACTATATATGCTGTGTTGTTGGCAACGACAAGTTTTGAGGGGTCGGAAGATACGATCGTTGGGGTCAGTCCCGAACTTGTTTGCGCTATTGTAAAGGATGCGTCGCCGTATTTTTTGATGGAAATCCCGCTGATAAATGTGATTGTTTGCGCCGCTTTCTCAATAGTCAGCGTACCGTTTGTGTAACCGAAATCGTAATTATTATCGCTTGCACCGCTTGCTGTTATTGCATAATTACCCGCATTGCTTGTCTGCGTTGCGGTTGTGGCAACAGTCGGCAAAACATCAATAACCGATTGTGTTTCACTGTTTTTGAATCCTGAAATTGAGTATGTCAAATTTGGATTGGCTGCACCGTATTCGCGGGATTTGTTTTCGGCGGTTACGGTGAGCGGGGCTTTGTTGACAATCAGCGTTTGCGTTACAGGTGTTGCTGCCGTAAAATGAGTTGTGCTGCTGTTTTGCGTGGCGGTAATATCTGCCGTACCTGCGCCTTTAACAGTTAATCTATTACCAGATACAGTAGCCACCGCTGTATTCGACGACTGATAACTGATTGTTAAATTGGCATTTGTTTTTTCGGACAGCGTTATTACTGCATCGCCGTAAGTTTTTGCAGGTATTGCTGGAAAATCTATCGTTTGCGAACAGTTAAAATTGAAATTTGTCCAAACAGAGGCGGCTGCATACAAAGCGCAGGAATTTTCGGGAACGTGGAGGTTTACATTGGATAATGTAACGTTCTGAAACACACCGCTGCCGCTTATTGACAATGGCGTTGCCCAATTCACTGTTATATCAGTCAAGCCTCTACAACCATAAAAAGCATAACTGCCGATACTCGTTACCGAATTGGGAATAGTTACCTCTGTCAAGCCTCTACAACCATAAAAAGCATAACTGCCGATAGTCGTTACCGAATTGCCAATAGTTACCTCCGTCAAGCTATAGCAAACAGCAAAAGCATTCTCTCCAATAGTAGTTACTGAATTGCCAATAGTTACCTCCGTCAAGTTATAGCAATTAGCAAAAGCATCCTCTCCAATAGTAGTTACTGAATTGCCAATAGTTAGCGAAGTCAAACCAGTGCAACCATTAAAAGCGTACATTCCAATAGTAGTTATTGAATCTCCAATAGTTACCGAAGTCAAGTCCCTGCAATAATAAAAAGCGTACATTCCAATAGTAGTTACTGAATTAGGAATCGTTACCGAAGTCCAACCGGTGCAATTAGTAAAAGCATAATCACCGATATTCGTTACTCCATCTTCAATAACAACAGTTTTGATTCTGCTACGATAAGAATACCATGGTTGAGAAGAAGGAATCGTAGTAAAACCCTGCGTAAAATCCTGCATTGCCCCTATTCCACGAATAGTTAGCGTACTGTCTGCCAAATTCAAAGTAGCAATTACATCTGCGGCATTGGGGTAACCAATTTCAAAAAATATTGTTTGTGAACAGGCAATATTAAAATTTTGCCAAACAGGTGCTGCGATATACCAAGCGCAGGTATTTTCGGGAATATGCAGATTTACATTCGATAAAGTATCGCCGTAAAACACATAACTGCTAATTGAAAGCGGCGTTGCCCAGTTTACTGTTACATCAGTCAAGCCGGTGCAACCCTCAAAAGCAAAATCGGGAATTGTTGTTACATTGTTGCCAATGTTCAAAGTTGTAAAACTTGTACAACCTGAAAAAACAGGACTATTGACATTATAATGCATTGTGCAATTTGTTGCATTGAAATTAACAGTTGTCAAGTTATTGCAATCCTTAAAAGCATACAAGCCAATAGCCGTAACTGATTCGGGAATAGTTACCGAAATCAAGCCTATACATCCCTGAAAAGCATGCCAGCCGATAGCCGTTACCGAGTTGGGTATAGTTACTTCGGTCAAGCCTGTACATTTATAAAAAGCGTTATCGGGAATTTTTGTTACATTACTGCCAATGTTCAAAGTAGTTAAACTTGAGCCAAAAACGGGATAAAAATGGCCCATTACTTCACAACTTGTTGCATTGAAATTTACAGTTGTCAAGTTTACAAAAGCACCCTCACCGATACTCGTTACCGATTCGGGAATAGTTACTGAAGTCAAGCCTCTGCAATCAGCAAAAGCATAATCGCCGATAGTTGTTACAGAATTGCCAATAGTTACCGAAGTTAAACCGCTGCATCGGTAAAAAGCCTCTTTGCCGATACTCGTTACCGAGTTGCCAATAGTTACCGAAATCAAGGCAGAATACTGTGCAAAAGCATCTTTGCCAATAGTTGTAACACCGTCAGTAATAACAACTGTTTTGATGGGATAATTCCCCCAATTCCCCCACGACCACGGAGCACCGTTATAAAGATAATCCTGCATCGCCCCCGTGCCGCTAATAGTCAGCGTACTGTCCGCCAAATTCAAAGTAGCAATTACATCGGCAGCATTGGGGGAACCAATTTCCCAAGTTATTACATCTTCGCCGCCGGAACTCGTTGTCGTAAACGTCAATGTAGTGCCATTGATAGTACCGCTTGCCGTTGTTGCATAAACGTAGAACTGATATTGCGTACCTGCCGTCAGCCCTGTTAAACTGCCTGTTGTGCTTGTAGTCCACGAACTTGCAGATGTCTTTTTGTACTTAAAGCCCTGCGAAGTAATCGTTTCCGAACCTGCTGACACAGATTTGTTCAGCGTTGCCGTTGTCTGCGTGATGTTGGTGGCAGCAAGCGTGGTAACGGTTGGCGGTGCAACAGCGTTTGCCGTGAAATTAGCCGTCAGCGTTTTGTTTGCCGTTACCGCGAATGAGTAATTGGCACTGGTAGAAACCTGCGAGCCGCTTTCAGTCCAGTTGGTAAATGTATATCCACTGTTGGCAGTAGCGGTTACCGTGCAGGAAGCGCCGTCATTGTATGTCCCGCCACCGCTGACTGTGCCGCCTGCTGTCGGGCTTGCGGAAAGGCTGACAGTGTAGGTCTGTGCAGCAGTAATGGTCAACGTTCCATCCTGATAAGTGAAACTGTAATTATTATCGCTTGCACCCGAAGCCGTGATTGGATAACTGCCTGCGCTGCTTGCCTGCGTTGCAGTAGTAGTAAGCGTTGGAGGAACATCAATCACGCTTTGCGTTTCGCTGTTCTTAAATCCTGAAATTGTGTATGTCAATGCAGGGTTTGGCTCGCCAACTCTGCGGGTTTTGTTGTCGGCGGTTACGGTGAGCGGGGCTTTGTTGACAGTCAGTGTTTGCGTTACAGGTGTTGCAGCCATAATATGAGTGTTGCCACTTTGAGAGGCAGTAATATCTGCTGTACCTGCGCCTCTAATGGTCAACGTATTGCCTGCCACAGTAGCCACTGCCGTATTTGACGACTGATAACTGATTGTCAAATTGGCGTTAGTTTTTTCAGGCAGCGTTATCGTTTCATCACCATAGATTTTTTCAGATATTGCCGGAAAATCTATTGTTTGTGAGCCGCAAGAAAACTTGAAATCTTGCCAAACAGGTGCAGCTGCATACAACGCACACGAATTTTCAGGAACGTGCAGATTGATATTTGCTGTTCTAACACGGTTAAACATATAACTGGAAATAGATAGTGGTGTATTCCAATTAACAGTTACATCTCTCAATCCTGTACAACGGTCAAAAGCAGCACCGCCAATAGAAGCAACCGAATTGGGTATTGTTACCGAAGTCAAACTGGTGCAACCAGTAAAAGCATCACTGCCAATCGAAGTAACCGAATTGGGTATTGTTACCAAAGTCAAACTGGTGCAACCAGCAAAAGTAAAATCACCAATAATAGTTACTGAATCGGATATCGTTACTGAAGTCAAGTCAGTGCCCTGGAAAGCAGCATTGCCAATATAAGTAACCGAATTGGGTATTGTTAAACTACCTGTCAAGCCAGTGTACTGGAAAGCAGCAACGCCAATATAAGTAACCGAATTAGAAATAGTTACAGAAGTCAAACCTGTGCAATAGCCAAAAGCATTACTGCCAATCGAAGTAACCGAATTGGGTATTGTTAAACTACCTGTCAAGCCGCTGCAATGGTCAAAAGCAGCATCGCCAATATAAGTGACCGAATTAGGAATAGTTACAGAAGTCAAACCTGTGCAATGACCAAAAGCATTGCTACCAATCGAAGTAACTGAATTGGGTATTGTTACCGAAGTCAAGCCTGTGCAATTGTAGAAAAAAGCAAGAGCAGAAATAGCTGTTGTGCCGCTCTGTATTGTTAATGAGGTATTAGAGGGCATTGTACCTTTGTATGCGTAAAGAACTTTTCCAAAGTACACTACGCCGTTGGGTTGGTTATTGAAAAAGGGAGTGTCTCTAAACGCATATTTGCCAATATAAGTCACCGAATTAGGAATAGATACTGAAGTCAAGCTGGTGCAACCGTCAAAAGCAAAAGCAGAAATAGACGTTGTGCCGCTCTGTATCGTTAATGAGGTATTAGACGGCATTGTACCTTTGTATGCATAAAGGACTTTTCCAAAGTACACTACGCCGTTGGGTTGGTTGTTATAAAAAGGAGTACTACTGGAGAATGCAACATCGCCAATATAAGTAACCGAATTGGGAATAGTTGCCGAAGTTAAGCCGGTACAACCATAAAAAGCCTCGGATCCAATAGAAGTAACTCCATCAGCAATGGTAACGGTTTTGATATTTGTATTCTGTGAAGACCAAGGTACATTGCCATAATAAGTATAATTCTCCATCGCCCCATTGCCGCTGATAGTAAGCGTAAGGTTGCTGCCGCTACCGGTAAGAGCCCAAGTGCAATCACCGGTAGTGCCGCTTGTTTGTGCGGCAAGGTTTAGCGCAAGGCATAAACCAAAGATTGCTCCTGCAAACCGCTTCATAAAGCTTCTCCCTACTCCTGTCGTTTTTCGGGAACTGACGCGGTTTTTTGAAATGGGTTCCGCCTCCATTGCGCTGATGTAATCAGCTGCTTTTCTGTTTTTTTTACTACTTTGATACATAAACTTTGTAATTTAAATTTGGACATAAAAATAGCGTGGAAACAACCTGTCTGATACTCAGGTTTCCACGCCTATCCAATCAACAAGCCGCTCCACGCCGCATACACGGCGTTTCGCAAACTTATTCTTGATTGGATAACCCATAATGGGCTACAAATTGTGGAAAAATGAGTATCAAGAATAGCAGCAAATCGCTATTTTATATGTTTTATTTTGTGTGCTTTATGCACACGTTTCTTTTTTTATTTCATTCGCAAAAAATTATATTTAACATTTCGGGACAAAATTACGAAAAATATTTGAATATATCAGCAAAAAATTTAACCCAAATTGCATCCCAATCTAAGAAAAGCTATAAAATATGTTAATAATGCAGTATACAGCGATGCCAATGAGCGTATCAATGGCGGATATGCTCGACAATCAGGATTTTGTATATGCGCATATCAAAAATCTGAAAGCCAAACTGCACAAGGCCGACTGTCGAGGGATGCACAGTTTTACGGTTACTTTGAAAAATAAAAAAACACTTTGCCATTCCAAAAACTTTTTGTAATTTTGGCTAAATCTTTTTTTGAGGTGCTATATTTTGCAAACGGAGCCTTGTCCCGCAGGGACAGGATGTGCATAACCGTAGGGGGCAATTGAAGGAAGGCTTGTTAGCATGGGGTGTCTCCGCTGCGGGACTACGTCCCTGCGGTCGACAAGACGGCGGCGCTTTTTTAAGAGAGAGGGGAAAGGCAGCGGCGGCGGAGCCGCCGCTGCCTTTCCCCCGACCCCCACGTGAGGGTCGTCTTGTCGACCGAAGCAAAGCGGTCGCTAGACCGCTTTGCGGAGCGGAGACATCTCATGCTAACGCGCCTTTCCTGTTGTGGTATTGTCGCATGTCATCACCTCCTGCTAAGACGCCTTTCTATGGTGTCGCGTTGGCCAACACGCCTTTCCCGCACGAATATCACATCTCCGCATGCCGGAGGCATGCATCGCTCGGTAGCAAATCATCATCACCCACCTACGGTTATGCACATGTCGTCCCTGCGGGACGGCGCTCAGGGTGAGCTTGCAGGACTTGCAAAATATAGCACCTCAAAAAAAGATTTAGCCGTAATTTTGCTGCCGTAAATATAGCATAACTATAATTATGCAGGAGAAAATAAAAAACATACTGACAAAATATCCTGACGGATTGGTACTGCAATCTTCTTTTTTGGAGCGAGAGGGTTATTCGTATGTACTCCAGCAACATTACAGGAAAAGCGGACTGTTGAAATTGATAGGTAAAGGTGCAATGCTCAAAAGCGATAGCAGTTTTTTGATATTCGGCGCATTGGCTTTATTGGGGCAGGCGCATTATTTGCAAATCAATATGCAAAGCGTATCACTCTTCAAAGAGCCAACGGACGACTTGCCCAAATGGCTTTTATCCAATCAATAGAATTTAAGAAGTGTAACCAGCCGGTAAAAAAAGTTAAATATTTGGATGTTTCAAAAAAAGCATTTACCTTTGCGGTACTATAATAGAATATGAACTAATAAATAAAGGCTTATAGGTTAAATTATTACGCGAATCAATAAGGATTAAGTAATGATGCAATTGAAAGATTTGACCGATGAACAATTGGTCGTAGCCTACGCAAAAGGCGAAAATACTGCTTTCGATGTCTTGTTGAACAGACATAAGAGTGGCGTTTTTTCGTATATTTATTTTATTGTTCGTAGCCGCGAACTTGCCGAAGATATTTTTCAGGAAACGTTCGTAAAAGCCATTATGATGATCAAGCAAGATCGCTATGTGGATAATGGGAAGTTTCGTGCGTGGATCAACCGCATCGCACACAACCTGATTATCGACCACTATCGTCAGGAAAAGAACTGTCAGGTCGTTTCTAACGATGATTATGAGTTCGACTTGCTGAACGACGTCAAAGTGGCAGACGGCACAATCGAAGACGCAATGGTGCACAACCAGATTATGTCCGACGTGCAGCATCTAATTGAGTATCTACCCGACAATCAGAAAGAAGTGCTGCAACTCCGCTACTATCAAGATTGCAGCTTTCAAGAAATCGCCGAAAAGACGGGTGTGAGCATCAATACGGCTCTCGGCAGGATGCGTTATGCGATTCTCAACATTCGTCGCATGGCAGACGAAAAACAAATTATTTTGACAGAAAATTAAAATTGAAAAAAATATACATCTTTACACAATAAAATTGAATGCCATTCGTTTTAGTATTGGAGGGGGAAAAGTTCCCCTGATAATAATAACATAAAAACGAATTGCTTATGATTCAAACAATTACTTCTTTTAACTCGATTGATTCTCAATCCACGACACGCAAACCGACTTCTGCCTCTGTCTTAGCCCCAAGTGAAGAAACGCTATCGTTTCTGAAACTGTTTGCGCGAACCTGTCATGGTTAATCAATCATTTATTCTCGCACCTTCTTTGCTGTCAGCCGATTTTTTGCATCTGCAAAAGGATGTTGACATGCTCAACCAAAGTCCCATTGACTGGATTCACTTAGACGTGATGGACGGCGTGTTTGTACCGAACATTTCGATTGGGTTTCCGGTCATGGAACAGGTTGCTAAACAGACTGTTAAGCCGCTGGATGCACACCTGATGGTTGTTGAACCGCAAAAATTTATCACGCGTTTTCGCGACATGGGGGTGCAACTGCTGACTGTTCATTACGAGGCTTGCACGCACTTGCACCGTACCGTGATGCAGATTAAGGAAGCCGGCATAAAGGCCGGTGTGGCTCTTAATCCGCACACGCCGGTCGAGTTGTTGCGCGACGTTTTGCCCGAATTGGATTTGGTGCTGGTCATGTCGGTCAACCCCGGTTTTAGTGGACAAAAATTTATTCCACAAGCCTTTGACCGTGTGCGTCGATTGCGTCAAATGATTGACAGCCAAGGTTTAAGCACGCTGATTGAAGTGGATGGAGGCATCGACCTCGAAAACACGCCGAAGATGCTGCAAGCGGGTGCTAATGTGCTGGTGGCAGGCAATGCCATTTTCAAAACGGAAAATCCGTTGGAAACAATTAAAGCGTTTAAGCGTTTTGAAACAGCTTGAAAACGATACGATCCAATTGCGTGCGCTGGAGCCGGAAGACTTGGACACGCTCTATAGGTGGGAAAATGACGGGGATTTGTGGAGTCATGGTTCTACTTTGACGCCCTATTCCAAATTCACGTTGCGCGAATACCTCGCGAAGCAAAATTTGAACATTTTTCAGACGGGGCAACTCCGCTTGATGATTGCCGAAAAACTCTCAAAAATGCCTGTGGGCACGATTGATTTGTATGAGTTCGATTCGCTGAATGGGCGCGCCGGCATCGGAATTTTGTTGGATACGCGCTTTCGGCGACAAGGTTTCGGCGAGCACGCCCTCCAATTGATAGCAAATTACGCGTTTGAAATTCTGCATCTGCAACAAATTTATGCTCATGTGCCGCTGAGCAATCATCCAAGTTATCAATTATTTCAAAAAGCAGGCTATGAACAAAGCGGCATATTGAAAAACTGGATAAAAACGATCGATGGGTTTTTAGATGTGGCAATCATGCAAAAACACAATAGACGATGTTGACAATTAAAGATTTACAGCAAAAAGATAAATTTTTCCTCTTGGCGGGCCCGTGTGCCATTGAGAATGAAAAAATGGCCATGGAAATTGCTGAAAAGTTGGTGCGCTTGACGCAAAAGTTGGATATTCCTTACGTGTTTAAGGGTTCGTACAAAAAAGCGAATCGCTCGCGGGTGGATTCGTTCACAGGCATTGGCAACGACCAGGCGTTGAAAATTCTTGGAAAAGTGCGCGACACCTTTGGCGTGCCCACCGTGACGGATATTCACGAAACTACGGATGCCGCCCGCGCAGCAGAATACGTGGATGTGTTGCAAATTCCCGCTTTTTTGTGCCGTCAAACCGATTTGTTGGTGGCAGCGGCGCACACGGGACGTATTGTGAACATCAAAAAAGGGCAATTTCTCTCGCCCGTCGCGATGCAATTTGCCGCGCAAAAAATCGTGGACTCGGGCAATAATCAAGTGATGCTCACCGAACGCGGCACTACTTTTGGCTACACCGACCTCATAGTGGACTATCGCGGTATTCCGCAAATGCAAGCATTCGGCTTTCCGGTGGTGATGGACGTGACTCACTCGCTCCAACAACCCAATCAAGCGGCCGGTGTGACCGGCGGCATGCCTCAACTCATCGAAACGATTGCCAAAGCGGCGATTGCCGTCGGAGCAGACGGACTTTTCATCGAAACGCATCCGGAGCCTTGCAAAGCCCTTTCGGATGGGGCTAATATGCTGCAGATTGATTTGCTTGAACCGCTGCTGGAAAAATTACTGCGTATCAAACAGGCGCTAATTTAGTCTTTATTTCGTCCCCTCGAAGATATGGAATGTCTGAAAAAAGTTGGTCTTGGGGATAAAAAGGGTAAATTTGGATCATCAGCAAAATCCTGAGATGCGAGATAATCCAAAGCCCTCGCGGGCTTCCACCTTTGACCTTCCACCCTTAAAATAAAGTGGTATGTTTGCGAATAGTCATTGAAAATACCACATTTGTGGTATTGCGGGATTGGCGCAGACCCGCTACCTTTGCCGTATGGATGGGCAATCCGGCAGACAGTTCTCTTTATCAAGGGATGGTTGACAAGGTGATAAATGATTACGGCAGAGTCCCCCGTGATAGTGCAACCGATGGCGGTTATGCCTCCAAAGCCAACATGGAATATGCTCTGAGTAAGGGGATTAGGAACGTTGTGTTCAACAAGATAGTAGGAAGTTTAAGGAACGTAGTGAGCAGCAAAAACATCAATGCGGAAAATGTTGATATTCAACTGCTTGCATCGGATGAATATGCCGACACCAAGTTTACTTTCCCGATTGGACGCTATGCGGTGTTGCCAATCTCCGGCAAAAATAACACCTCATTAGGTGAATTTGGAAAGAAAAAGCTCAACAGCAAGCGGATAAAAGAACTGTTTTTTGAAAAAGACCTTTTGGACGACGACGAACCGGAAAAAAATAAATACAACGCCACGATTTATTCGGTTGTGAACGCATCGTGTACGGCCAATGCATTTGCAAGTCACTTTGGATTTGACCCCTCTAAATTGAAAGGCAGAAAAATTTCGGGTGATGAAATTTACCTGAACAATGCCGTTCAAAAAGACAATACCGGCGTGAGTTTCAACAATTTGAACTACATTTATGACATTGATTCACGTCAGCTAAAGAGCAACATCGCGTTACTGCCTTTGGATTTGAAGAAAGAATACAGCGAAGTGATGGCGGAAGCCAATTTGGACAAAGTGATTGAGTTGTTGGAAACGAAATCCATCGACCTGATTCCTGTGGAAGAGATTAATTTCGTAGCCACCCACACATTGGATGCACAAACGAGGCAATTTTTGCAATGGGTCGCAACAGACGGACAAGCCTTCAACCATCAATACGGTTTCCTGAATGTGAATAAACAACAAATGTTGGGTTACAAGAAATGAGAGTGTGAAATACATAGTTAGTTTAAGTTTTTAGTTTTTAGTTAGTGTTTGTCCATACAGTCCGTCTTTTATATTTTTGAAAGACTTTGCCCCGTTCAAACTTCTTGTGCACAGAGAAAATGCAACCGTTTTTTGTCATATTTTGAGTTCATCTGCCTCCAAAACATTTTTTGACCCTATTTTTTGATTTTTTCGAACCGTCAAGACATAATTCACCCCTGTGATTTCATCAATAATCTGATTATCAGCTGTTTATATAGACAATATGACTTTTGCAGTCATCACCCTAATATTGTATGCAATGACACTCCAAAGCACCTTTTGTGCAAAATGAGCTTGCCCTTTCCAGTTGCATCGAAACAAATCATAGCCCCGTTTGACGTTCGAAATA
>BNTP01000014.1 GCA_025996695.1 Bacteroidia bacterium
GCGGGATATTATATTCGTACTGAAAAGGCGTGTTGGCGTGAGGTGTCTCCGCTCGCCTGCGGGATAGCACGGGCGCCCGCAGGGCCAAGGCGCTACCTTTTGAAAATGGGAAATTTGTCGTGCACCCGTTTTACGGTCATTTTTTTAAATCTTTTTTTGAGGTACGAGAATATAAGAGACAAGCTCTACCGGTGATTTTTCCTGTTTTTGGAATTGTTCATGCCCGGTTTTCGTTTCCAAGTGCTCCCTTTTTTTCTAAATGGTTTTCTTTCTTCTTGGTGTTCAAACGCTTCGGGATTGTATTTTGGGCCTGCGCCAATTTCAGGGGATAGCGGGATTTTGTAGATTTCGCGTTCGAGGAATTGCTCGATGCGGTGAAATTTGCCTTGTTCGCGTTCGGATACGAACGTGACTGCCAGCCCTTCGGCTCCGGCGCGGGCAGTGCGACCGATACGGTGGATATAATCTTCCGCATCGTGCGGCACGTCGTAGTTGAGCACCATCCCGATGTCGTCAATGTCAATGCCTCTGGAAACAATATCCGTGGCTACAAGGATGGAAATTTTGCCGTTTTTGAAATCCAACATCACCTGTTCGCGCTCCGATTGTTCCAAGTCGGAATGCATGGCTGCCACACTAAATTTCATCATTTTCAGCGTGTGAGCCAGATCTTTCACTTTTAGTTTAGACGATGAAAAAATGATGCTTTTCGATTTCACCTGCGTGGCAAACAGCTCGCGAATCAGTGCCATTTTTTGTCCTTCATGACAGATATAGGCAGCTTGCATGATGGCATCGTTTGGTTTGGAAACGGCGATTTTTATGACCTCGGGATGGTCTAAAATCTTCTTGGCAAGTTCCTGAATTTTCGGGGGCATTGTAGCAGAAAACAGGATGCTTTGCCGTTTTTCCGGCAATTTATTAACGACCTTCATAATATCGTCAAAAAAACCCATGTCCAACATCCTGTCTGCTTCATCCAGAATGAAATAGCGAACGCCGGAAAGGTCAATCGGATGCATATCAAGCAGCGTAATCAGTCGCCCGGGCGTGGCAATAATAATGTCCACCCCGCGCTGCAAGCCATTTTTCTGAACGTCCCACGTCATTCCGTCCCCGCCACCATAAACAGCCAAAGTAGAAACCGGCACAAAATAGGAAAATCCCTCAAACTGCATATCAATTTGCTGGGCGAGTTCGCGGGTTGGAGCCATGATAATGGCGTTGACCGAATTGTCGGAATGTTTTTCCATCGTCAACTTATGCAGCAACGGCAGAATGTAAGCCGCCGTTTTACCGGTACCGGTCTGTGCGCACGCAATCAAGTCTTTTCCCTCCATAATAACGGGAATTGTGCGCTCCTGAATAGGGGTTGTTTCCTTATAATTCATGGCATCAACCCCCATGAGCACCGACTCGTTCAAATTTAATTCATCAAATCGCATATTTTTACTTTAATTTTTTGATGCAAAGGTACGAAAAATTTATGGTTAAATATTTTTTGAAAGACTATTTTGAATGCGGCTATATTATGTTGCTGCCATTGGCATTTTCGGTAGATTTTTTTCCAAAAATCTTGAAATAAAAACAGCTGGCGAAACGCCATTGTTTTTCGCGTATTTTTCAACGCTTTTGGCAACATCGTCCTGCAAAATTGCTTTCACCACAATGTCCCGCTGACCATTGGGATGAATAATGGTCATAAAATCCTTATTGATGTACGCATCAATCTCGTCGGAACCGCTCTCAAAGAGTTCCATAAATTTCTCAGATGTTACTTTCGACATAATCTAATACCTCCTGTTTTCTTGCTCTTCGCACCGAAATTATTCTTGTTACATTCTCACGATAAGTAATGACCGCAGTCCAAAATTTGCCCTCAATATGACCTATGACTAAATACCTTTCCTCGTTCGGATATTGTGTCGACAACTCAAGGACATCGTCATTCCAAAGTTTCTGAGCATCAACAAAGTTTATTCCATGCTTTGCTCTATTACTTACACTTTTATCATTGTCAAACTCAAATTTCACTTCTTTCATTTTTTCAGGTAGCAAAGGTACGCCTATTATTTCAGAAACACAAGATTTTCGGCTAATTATTTGTACGACAAAAATCCTTTTCGGAATTGTACACGGGAATATATGGCTTTTGTAGCCCGTAGGGCTTTCATATCAATAGAAAAACAGCCCCCCCGAAATCATTGCCCGTAGGGCATACACGAGGTGAGTGAAAGCCCTACGGGCTATGGGGTTGGATAGGGTGCTATTTTTCTATTGATATGAAAGCCCTACGGGCTATCTACTACTGTGAAAGTAAAAAAGGGAAATTTGTCGTGCACCCGTTTTCGCCTAATTATTTGCAATCGTACCGGTCATGCCCGCAATGACAAAGCCTTTGAAAAGCAAATCAGCCTTGCTTTTTCCGATGAAATCGGCGATTTCTGACTGGGGTGTTTCTTTTATTCGCTTGACACTCTTGTATTTTTGGAGCAATTTTTCTTTGATGACGGGGCCGATTCCTTTAATGGCGTCCAATTCCGACTCCACTTGCTGTGTGCTGCGCTTTTGGCGATGGAAAGTGATGCCAAAACGGTGGGCTTCGTCGCGCAATTGTTGGATGATTCTCAGGGTTTCCGAATTTTTATCCAAATAGAGAGGCACCGAATCTTCGGGGAAATAAATCTCTTCCAAACGCTTTGCGATACCAATTATCCCGATGGAACCGTACAAATTCAAATCTTTGAGCGCATCGGTTGCCGCGTGCAACTGACCTTTTCCGCCGTCGACGACAATGAGTTGCGGGAGCGATTCCCCTTCTTCCGTCAAGCGATGATAACGACGAAAAACGGTTTCATACATGGAGGCAAAATCATCGGGACCGACCACCGTTTTGATATTGAAATGGCGATAATCTCTCTTTGCCGGTTTGGCGTTTCTGAAGACGACGCATGACGAAACGGGGTTGGTGCCTTGAATATTGGAGTTGTCGAAACACTCGATATGCAGCGGCAGGCTGCTCAGATGCAAGTCGTTCTGCATTGTTTTCAGGATTCGCGTCGAACGTTGTTCCGGATTCAGTTTTTCGGCGTGCTTCAGCTGGTCGAGTTTATATTGACGGACGTTTTTCTCTGACAACGCCAGCAGTTGTTTCTTTTCGCCCCGATGTGGGACGTTAAAATTCACGTTAAGTAGCTCTATATCAGGCAGAAAGGGTACGATTATTTCGTTGGCATTACTTTCAAACCGGTTTCGCAGCTCAATAATTCCCATGCCCAACAGATTTTCTTTCGACTCGTCCAAACGTTTTTTATATTCGATGGTGTGGCCTTGCACAATCGCGCCATTCACAATATGCAGATAGTTGATATAAGCCGAATTGTCGCTTGAATTGCTTTGATCGTCGCCGGATTCATCGAAAGAAAAGACGTCTACATTGTATAAATTCGGACTGGCAACGATGGATTTTGAGGAATAGTTTTCCAGCAAATCGTAACGCTCCTTCAGCAATGCGGCCTCTTCAAATTTCAATTCTTCTGCTAAATCTTGCATCTCATTGTAAATCATTTTGCTGATTTTTTTGGAGTTTCCTTTCAAAATTTCCTCGATAGCATTAATATTTTTTTGATAATCGGATTGCGATTGCGAGCCAACGCAAGGAGCCAAACACTTCTTAATATGGTATTGCAAACAGACATGAAATTTCCCTTTTTTAATCGTTTCGGGGGTCAAAAAATGTTTGCACGTGCGCACAGGATACAGCGATGTAAGCATCTGCAACAAGTATTTCACATTCATCACGGCAGGATAAGGGCCGTAATAATGGGATTTACTGTCCGTTTTTTGACGTGTCAAAAAGATTCGCGAAAATGGTTCGTTGGTCACAACCAGCCAAGGGTACGTTTTGTCGTCCTTCAGCATGATATTGTAGCGCGGTTGATGTTTTTTAATCAGATTATTTTCCAGCAAAAAGGCATCCTCCTCCGATTCCACCACCAGATATTTGATGTCGCGAACTTTACGCAGCATGAGGATGGTTTTCGGATTATCTTGCACCTTGTGGAAATAGGACAACACGCGCCGTTTCAGGTTTTTCGCCTTGCCCACATAGATGATATTCCCACTTTCATCGAAATACATGTAGACGCCCGGACTTTCAGGAACCACTGAAAGCACAGCTGTAATTTTGTCTGTATGTTTGTTTTCTTTCATATCACCAGCGTGATGGCTCCAACGGCAATCAACGCTCCTCCAATAATTGTTTTCATGTCCATTGTTTCTTTCAAGAAAAAGAATGAAAAAATCATTACGAGAACCACGCTCAACTTGTCGATGGGTGCCACTTTCGACACATCTCCTGTTTCCAATGCCTTAAAATAAAATATCCACGAGAGTCCTGTTGCGAGTCCGGAGAAAATCAAAAACATCACATTCGTTTTGCTCAGTTCCTTCACGTCTTTGAGTTGACCGCTCATCGCAACGATTCCCCACGCCATAATCAACACAACAATTGTACGGATAGCCGTAGCAACATTTCCGCTGATTCCTTTCACGCCCACTTTTGCCAAAATCGCCGTCAGTGCAGCAAAGAAAGCCGATAACAATGCATAATATTTCCACATCTCTTTTAGTGATTAGAGTATAGAGCTTAGAGTTTAGAAATTCCGGGACTTATATGTCGTATTTGATTAGCGATGTGATTTCAATTTCCGAAGGAAACAGATCCCTACCCTTCAGGTCTTCCAACTCGATGATAAAATTCACATAGATTTTTTTGACATTGAATTTCTTGACGAGATTGACTGCTGCCACCATCGTTCCGCCGGTTGCCAGCAAATCGTCGTGCAAGAGCACCACGTCGTTTTCGTTCAAAGCATCTTGATGGATGTAGACAGCGTCTTCGCCGTATTCTTTGTTAAACGATTCCGAGAACGTTGGTGCCGGAAGTTTTCCGAACTTTCGGACAGGCACAAAACCGGCGTGCAAGCGATGGGCAATCATTGGGCCGACAATGAATCCGCGCGATTCAATGCCTACTATCTTTGTGATTCCTTTGCCTTTGTACATTTCGCACAAGCCGTCGGACATTTCCTGCAACGCGTCGGCGTCCTTAAACAACGTCGTCACATCCTTGAATTGGATTCCCGGAATCGGAAAGTCTGGGATGTTTCGCACTAATTTTTCTAATTTTTTTGTATTCATATTTTTATATATTTATTTTTTTGACACTTGTTCGCAATCGCGCCGTTAAAATCCGGCGTCCTGTCCCGCAGGGACAAAATGTGCATAACCGTAGGTGAAGCGAAGCGCAACCTACGGCACTCGATCACATCCTTATTCTTAGCCCCGCAGGGGCGACATTATCCTCTTTCACTCATCTCGCCCCTGCGGGGCTTTACGGATAGACTTCTCGTCCGAATCCGTAGGTTGCGCTTCGCTTCACCTACGGTTATGCACATTTTGCCCCTGCGGGGCAACTCGAGCACCCAATCATTTTTAATTGTTCCACGTGGAACAATTTTAACAGGCGGGCAAGCCCGGCCTTTATCTGCCCAATAGCACCAACAAGACATTGATGTCGTTGGGCGAAATTCCGGGGATTCGACTTGCTTGGGCGATTGTTTCCGGATCTATCTTCGTTAGCTTTTGCTTCGCTTCCGTGGATAGAGATTGTATTGTGCTGTAATCAAATCGACCTCGAATTTTTACATTTTCCAAGCGATTGATTTTTTCAGCAATGATTTTTTCGCGGGCTATGTAGCCCTCGTATTTCATTAGGATTTCAGCAGCTTCCGTTATTTCTTCCTTTCGATTGGGAATTTTGTCCAGTTGCTGTTGGAACTCCGGAAGAAATTCTGCTAATTTTTCGATTGTGAGCTGCGGACGCAAAATCAAATCCTGCAATTTCACGCCGTGTTTCAAGGGCGTCGTTCCGATTGATTCCAAGAACGCGTTCATCTGCTCCGGCTTCACGGCGTAGTTTTTTGCAAACGCGATGATGCTGTCAACCTGAACTTCTTTCTCTTTTAAGAGCGCGTAACGGCTCGCGTCAGCCAAGCCTAAATCGTGAGATTTGGCGGTCAGCCGCCGATCGGCATCGTCCTGCCGCAACAAGATGCGGTATTCAGCACGCGAGGTAAACATCCGGTAAGGCTCGTCTACGCCTTTCGTGACTAAATCGTCAATTAAGACACCAATGTAAGCCTCGTCGCGTTTTAAGACAAACTCTGAATCAGAATTGCTTGAGCCGGATTCGTCGCGAGGAGTTTTATCCGAATCAAAACTGTGCGCTTTCAGATGTGCATTGATCCCTGCCATCAATCCCTGTGCCGCCGCTTCTTCGTAGCCTGTTGTCCCGTTGATTTGTCCTGCGAAAAACAAGTTGGCGATGCGTTTTGTTTCAAGCGTATGATTAAGTTGGGTAGGGGGAAAAAAGTCGTATTCAATGGCGTAACCCGGACGGTAGATGTGTATGTTTTTGAATGCCGGAATTTTTTGCAGCGCTTCCAACTGTATTGAGAGAGGCAGCGACGACGAAAAGCCGTTCAAATAATATTCTTGCGTGTTCTCCCCTTCCGGCTCCAAAAACAACTGGTGTTGTAATTTATCTGCAAAGGTTACGATTTTTGTTTCGATACTTGGACAGTAACGCGGGCCAATGCTCATAATCTGACCGTTGTACAAAGGACTGTCCTTCAGCCCTTTTTGCAACACATCATGACAGGCTTCGTTGGTGTAGAGCGTCCAACAACTCAACTGTTTCAATGGACGCGGCGTAAAATCGAGGTATGAGAATTTGTGAAAATCGGCCTCGCCAACTTGTTCGCCTGTCAGCGAGAAATCGACACTTCGTCCGTCAATGCGCACCGGCGTGCCGGTTTTCATTCGGTCGACTTCAAAGCCCAACGACTGCAATTGTTCGGTCAAGCCAAATGATGCCGGTTCGGCCATTCGCCCGCCCGAAATTTGCGCTTTTCCGACGTGCATTAAGCCGTTGAGAAACGTGCCTACGGTCAGGACTACGGAACGCGCTAAAAATATCGCACCCAGCGAAGTTTTAATCCCCTCTACACGCGATTTATTTTTTATAACTAACTCTGTTACAGTGTCTTGCCAAATAAATAAATTGGGTATGGAATCTAACGTTTCACGCCAAGTTTCGGTGAATTTCGCGCGGTCGCTCTGTGCACGCGGACTCCACATAGCGGGGCCTTTCGAGCGATTGAGCATGCGAAATTGAATTGCCGTGAGGTCAGTAACAATTCCCATTTGCCCACCAAGAGCATCTATCTCTCTGACTATCTGGCCTTTAGCGATTCCACCAACGGCAGGATTGCAACTCATTTGGGCAATTTTGTTCATATCCATAGTGATAAGCAGGGTTTTAGAACCCAGCCGTGCCGCAGCCGCAGCCGCATCACAACCGGCATGCCCCGCGCCTACTATTATCACATCGTAATTGAACGTCATTTATTTTTTCGCAAAGGTGCAACTTATTCCACTTGATTTTCCAGATTAAGACACAGCTCTTCCTGCGCTCGCATAAATTTGATATCCTGAGGCGTTTTATCGTTGTAACCACACAGGTGCAAAAGTCCGTGAACCATCACGCGACGCAGTTCTTCGTTCTCAAGCGTAGCATATTTTTTCGCATTAGAGCGCACGGAATCCAAGGAAATAAACATATCTCCTGAAATCGTATCTTTTACTGAATAGTCAAACGTGATGATATCCGTATAGTAATCGTGATTCAAAAACTTTTCATTCAGTTTCAAAATCTCTTCATCAGAGCAAAAAATATAGCAAAGATTGCCTAACTTTTTTTGCTGGTTCACCACTACTTTTTTTAACCAATGAGACATCGCTCGACGTCTAAACGGCGGAATCTCGACTTCTATCGCTTTATATTCTATTATTGCCATACAACAGGGTTTTTATATCCAAGATACTCTCTGAAGTCAGTCAGCCATACTTGTTGTTGGCTTCTGTCAGGCAAAGAATACTGGCGGTTTAAATATTCAGCTATTTTGTATGCGGTAATCATCATGCCATAATTGCTCAAATGCTGATTAGCATCGTAAGTGTTTTCAAAAGCTTCCGGCGTGTAGATTTTTGCATCATAGGGCGATTGCAAATCCAGCCATTTAGTGGCAGGATATTTTTGCAATTCTTCATTTAATCCGGCTTTCCAAACCTCATAATGTGCGATGTGCTTGTAATACATCGGCACAGTTAAAAACAGAACCGGCACGTCTTTTGATTGGCACAATTCAACAATTTTTTTTACATATTTCTTGCTGTGTTCGGAAAGAACGTATTTTCGACCGTCAACAGGAGCGCCCAATGTTTCGTACTTCATCAAAGTGCTTTCATCCAAGCCGGTTCCAAAGCGCGCAAATCGACCTAAATAAAACTCTTCCGGTGCCGGTTTGATTGGATGTTTTTTGTTAAACGCTATTTGTTCGGGATTTTTAAACAAAAACGAATGATTGCGAATGGTAGGCGACCACAGTTTGACCCAGTTATCGCTTTTGAAAAATTCCGGCATCACACGCAATTTGTACGCTACATCGCGGTGAGCTTCAAAACTTTGTATTTCTGCCATTCCTTCCATTTTGTCGCTTCCACCAATGGCGTAAGTCTCAACAACCACTAACTTCGGCTTTATTTTTTGCAAAACTTCGCCTAAGGAAAAATAGGCATCAGCAATTCCTGCGCCGGAATTGCCTAGCATAAACGTATTGGTATTAGTCAGCACAGAGAGTACAAACGGGTCAATGCCGGTAAAAACATGTGAATTGCCAACTATCAACACATCGATGTTTCGCGTTTTAGTAAAGCTGTAAAAAGCATCCCACTTGCGTTTGGTGTGATTGTTGCTCTGGTCGGACATAAAATATCCCTTTTTGTCTAAGTAGAGCACAATCAATAACACGCTTGTGAAAAGCAGCAACAATTTGAGCGCAAACTTCACCCAACTGAATGATTTTTGCGTGGTGGACGGCACCTCCTTTTTCTGTTTATCCTGTTTTTTCATAATATTTGTTCAAATTGTGCTTAAAATTGAAAATAAATAAATGAATTTTCGTTGTCACCGCCGTATTGCCCATAACAAACGATGCTGAGGACGAAAGCAATGTAAAATACCCAGCGAACAATCGCCGGCAGTTTATAAAATCCTTGCTGCACGGCCAAGTCGTCCCTTTCCCAAACGATTTCTTTCACCAGCAAAACAGTGAGCAACAGGGCTGAAAACTTCAATTCGGCAGCATTTAAGCCGAAGTTGAGGATGTTGCCAACATTGGAAAAATCCATATAACGGAAACAATCCAACGCGGCCTCGAAGCCTTGCGCCCTGAAAAAGGCGAGCGAAAGTGCCCAGCAGGCAAAAATAAGAACAGATTTGAAGAAATGGATAAATACATTCCCATTTTTCTGCCGGCCTAATGACAAAATTGGGTCAAGCAAAATCAAAAACAGCGCGTTGAGCGTGCCCCAAATCACAAAATTCCACGAAGCACCATGCCACAAACCACTGAGCGCAAACACAATCAGCACGTTTAGTCGAGTGCGCCAAGCCCCCCGACGATTGCCGCCGAGCGGGATATAGACGTAATCCTGAAACCACGAGGAGAGTGAAATATGCCATCGTTTCCAGAAATTTCCGAACGAAGTGGAGAGGTAGGGGCGGTCAAAGTTTTTGCGTAATTGGAAACCAAACAAGCGCGCGGTACCAATCGCAATGTCGGAATAAGCCGAAAAATCCAAATAAAGTTGGAAAGCAAAAAACACAAGTCCAAGCACCATCGGCAAACCTGTGGCTGCCGGAATATCTCGAAAAACCGCATCTACATACACTGCCAAGCGGTCGGCAATCATGATTTTCTTAAAAAATCCCCATGCCACGAGCAGCATCGCGCTACGAAAAGACAAATAATCCGGTTTCTTGAGCGTTTCAAATTGCGGCAAAAAGTTTTTGGCACGTTCTATAGGACCTGCAACCAATTGCGGGAAAAAACTCACAAAAGCGAAAAACTGCACCCAATTTTTAGCCTGTTCTGTTTTCCGTTTATAAAGATCAATCGTGTAACTCAACGTTTGAAACGTATAGAAACTAATCCCAACGGGCAAAATAATGTTTAGCGTGGTCGACGACAGGGTGATGCCAAACACCGACATCATCGCGGTGAGGCTCTCCGCAAAAAAGCCGAAGTATTTGAAAAATCCTAAAAAGCCGAGATTAACGATGATGCTGATTAGCAGCCAATTTCTCTTCTGACGTTTAAGAGCCGGAAGTTCGCTTTCAGTCGCAGCATCTTCTCGCGTGTTCAGCGCAGCAATTTTATTTCCAAGCAGATAATCCATCAGCGAGCTGACAACGATAAGCGACAAAAATCGCCAATCCCACCAGCCATAAAACACGTAGCTGGCAATCAGTAAAAACAAATTGCGCAATTTGACATTTTTTTGATTAAAAAAACACCAATATAAGACGAACACAAGCAGCAAAAACACTGCGAAAGCAAACGAATTAAAAAGCATAGTGCATAAATTTGGTACAAAAGTAGTAAAGAATTATGAATTATATATTATAAATCATGTTTTTTTTGAATTTAATCCCTAACTTTTCCAATTATCGCCAAAAACTTACTCAATAGTTATCACATCTAAAATCTGCACATCACTCCTTATGTTGGCAAAATAAAGATTGTGGCGCGGTGGAAAAACGTCCATATAACTCTGCACTGGGATAGGAACAGCAACTCGTTGATTTTCGTATTGAGCTAAACAAACGAGTGTAAAGGTCGGGGCTAATGCCGAGGGCTTTGCAATCTTGAGAATGAGTGACTTGTGATCTTCATTGTGTTGTTCCGCCAACTCAATTATTCGCTCACTACCGACTGCTTTATCTTTCAAAATAGACCTGTATTTGACACTCGTTGGTGGCACGTCCTGATTATAAACAAAGCTGAAATGGTCCTCTAAATCAGCAATCCAACGCGGGTCTTTACTCCTGTCAGGCAGTATGGAAGCATAATTTTTCAGTAGGAAATCCGACAATTTATAGGCGATAATCTGCATACCGTAACCGGAAGTATGTTGCCAAGAACTGTATTCATCGTTAAATGCATTGCTGGTAAAAAGCAGTGTGTCGTAAGGCAATTGCAGGTCAAGCACCTTTGCTTGCGGAAATTTTTTGTAAATCTCATCTTCCATCGACTTTTGTATCTCATCGTAGTGACTGAATGTTTTATGCCACATGGGCACGGTAAGAAACATCAATTCTATGCCGTTTGCCTGACAGAGGTCGGCAACTTTTTTCAAATAGTAATGATTGCTTTTGGGTATTTCCATTTTAGTCAGCTGATTGGGGGAACAACTATCAAACAAAGCGATTGTTTTTGCAGACATATAGTCATTTCCATGCGAAAATCGACCAAGGTCAAGCGGCATACGGTCCGGATTTTTGTCTTTTGTATTTTTGTTATACTCAATTTGTTCGGGATTAGTCAACAAAAAAGAGTGATTGCGAATCGTTGGCGACCATGCTTTCAGCCAAGCGTCACTCGGAAGCCAATAGGGCAACATCTGCAATTTAGTCCAAACGCCTTGTTTTGCCTCAAAACTCTGTATTCTCCCCCATTCGATTCCCCGCTCTTCACCTTGAATAAAATTTGTTTCGAGAATAACTATTTTGGGCTTATTGCCATGTTTCAACACTTCTTTCAAGCTAAAATAAGCATCTATCACCGATGAGCCGAGCGAATTTAGGATAAAGCAATAGGTGTTTGTGGTCATAGAAACGATAAATGGTTCGACGCCTGCCGAAGCATGCGAACTGCCGAATATCACAATATCGGCGTTTTTATGTTGCTCATCAGCGAAACGGTAGAACGAACGCCATTTGCGCTCTACATGATTGTTGCTTTGGTCGCCGACAAAATACTCCTTTTTGTCGGTATATACCACTACGGTCACCACAATAGCCAAAAGCAACAGTAGTTTGAGCGTAAGCTTCGCCCAACCGAATGGCTTTTTGACGTTTTCAACCTTCTCCTCAGGCATATTTTGAGATTGTTTTTGTGTCTTCATAACTTAAAATTGAAAATAAATAAATGAATGTTCGGTGCCGTTACCATATTGTCCGAAATAGACCATGCTGAGTACGAAAATACTGTAAAATATCCAGCGAACAATTGCCGGCAGTTTATAAAACCACCGCTGTACAACAGTATCGTCCTTTTCCCAAATTATTTCTTTCACCAGCACAACAACTATCAAGAGGATTGAAAATTTCAATTCGGCAACATTCAATCCATAATTGATGATCGCTCCAAAATTAGAAAAATCCATATAACGGAAACAATTCATTACAGCATCGAAATTTTCTGCTCTGAAAAATATCAGAGAAAACGTGTAGCCTCCCCAAACAAAAAGGGATTTCAAGGTGTGTGACACAGCATTTTTTGATTTAGAGAGCGATAAGAGCGGGTCAAACAAAACGATACACAACCCATTGATCACTCCCCACATCACAAACGTCCAGCCGGCACCATGCCAAAGTCCTGACAAGGCAAAGGTTATCAGAACAGCAAAACTGACTCCCCATTTTCCTAAATCTCGGAAGCGGATCACTGTTGGCGTAAAAACATAATCAGTGAGCCATGAAGTCAACGAGATATGCCATCTTCGCCAAAAGTTGGCAAAGGATGTTCCAAGATAAGGACGATTGAAGTTTTTACGAAGTTCAAAGCCAAACAGACGAGCTGTACCAATAGCAATATTGGAATAGCCCGAAAAGTCGCAATACACTTGAAAAGAAAAAAACATAATGCCCAACATTATTGGAAATCCGGATGCCCCCGGAATATTTCCAAAAGAAGTATCCACATACACTGCCAAACGGTCTGCAATCATTATTTTCTTGAAAAATCCCCATGCAATGAGCAACATGGCACTACGAAAAGTTTGATAATCGGGTTTCTTAAGCGTTTCAAACTGGGGCAGTAAATTTT
Source organism: Bacteroidia bacterium (assembly GCA_025996695.1). Classification (GTDB taxonomy): domain Bacteria; phylum Bacteroidota; class Bacteroidia; order Bacteroidales; family Azobacteroidaceae; genus Azobacteroides. The sequence continues at coordinate 13,017 of BNTP01000014.1, forward strand.
TTGCTCGCTCGATTGGCCCCGCCATCAACTGAGGAAAGAAACTCACGAAAGCGAAAAACTGCACCCAATTCTTGGACGACAATTCTTGTTTTCTATAAATATCAATGGTATAACTCATCGTTTGAAAGGTATAGAAGCTGATACCCACCGGAAGGATGATGTTGAGCGTGATAGGGGATGCTGAAAAGCCAAGGGTAGAGAGCAAATCGACAAAACTGTCGACAAAAAAGTTGAAATATTTGAAAAAACCCAATACACCGAGATTAATGACAATGCTGATAATCAGCCATCGCTTTCTTTTGCGATCAAGCATAGCAAGAGCATCGTCGGGGGCTGTTTTTTTCTGCACATTTAGATTTGAAATCTTGTCGCCAATAAAGAAATCGGAGAAAGAACTGATCGCGATAAGCGGTAGAAAACGCCAATCCCACCAGCCATAAAACACGTAGCTGGCAATCAATAAAAATAAATTGCGCCAATTGACATTTTTTTGATTGAAAAAACACCAATATAAAGCAAACACAAGCGGTAGGAACACCGCGAAAGCAAATGAATTAAAAAGCATAGTGCATAAATTTGGTGCAAAAGTAGTAAAGAATTATGAATTATGAATTATAAATCATGTTTTTTTTGATTTAATCCCAAACTTTTCCAATTATCGCCAAGGTAACCGCATGAAAATTATGATGGTGAAAAAGCCCGGAAGTCTTTTCTTCACCCCGTATGGGGTCGAACATACAGATGGCACACCTCCGGTGTGCGGGATGGGAGGGGAGTACTTTACCCCGCACTGCGCTTCGCTTGTACGGGGTTATCAAAATTTAACGCCATCCGGCGTAGAAGACGGGCTTAAATTTGAAAGAAACCGCTCCGAAAAAAGAAAGGGGACTAAATTAGCCCCCATATTCTCGCGTATTTGTGTCATCAGGCACCCCCTCGCCAGGCTGGTGGAGAACGCGAAGGCTTTATCTAATAGGACTCCCACCTATACTTCCCCTTCATCTACCCCCGTGAACGATTCCGGATTCGAGCCGGCTAACAGACCTCAACTAATCGCTCTTCAACAATGCAAAGGTACAACTTTTTTTTGATTATCCAAGCATTTTCTTAATTATTTATTATGACCATCCACAATCATTAAATATTTTGTGCTAATTGAAATAAATACACTATCTTTGCAGTTTATTTACAACATAAATACAATTTTTAATAAAATGGAACAACAATTGTCCCAAATTCAGAGCAAAATCTACGAAATTCGTGGACAAAAAGTGATGCTGGATAGTGATTTAGCGCAGCTATACGGCGTTGAAACAAAACAGCTAAAACAGCAAGTCAAAAGAAATTTGGACAGATTTCCTCCTGATTTTATGTTTGAACTATCTGCGGAAGAATACCAAACTCTAAGGTCACAATTTGTGACCTTAGAAATCGGTAAAGGAAAACATTCTAAATATTTGCCTTTTGTTTTTACAGAACATGGAGTTGCAATGCTTTCTTCGGTTATAAGCAGTCAAAAAGCCATACAAATGAATATTTGTGTTATACGCGCTTTTGTTGTCGTTCGCCAATTTCTATCCATTCCGCCTATTGAGAGAATCGCTGTGCTTGAGCATGAAGTGAAAAGGCTCTCTGCAAGTATAGAAGACGCATTCTCAGATTACAACGACATCAACGAAGACACTCGAATGCAACTTGAATTGATCAATAAATCTTTGGCTGAACTAAATGTACAAAAACGAATTGCCAATAAAACACCTAATCCTGCGGGATTTATCGCTATTCATGATGCCCGAAAAAAGGCAGAAGCAACCGCATGAAAATTATGATGATGAAAAAGACCGGAAGTCTTTTCTTCACCCCGTATGGGGTGCAATTTTGATAACCCCGTACAAGCGAAGCGCAGTGCGGGGTGGGGCGACCACCCCATCCACAGCGACCCCGTATGGGGTCGAACATACAGATGGCACACCTCCGGTGTGCGGGATGGGAGGGGAGTACTTTACCCCGCACTGCGCTTCGCTTGTACGGGGTTATCAAAATTTAACGCCATACGGCGTAAAAGACGGGCTTAAATTTGAAAGAAACCGCTCCGAAAAAAGAAAGGGGACTAAATTAGCCCTCATATTCTCGCGATCCGCATGCTTAACTGAATCCGTTTGCGCTCCAAATCAATGCTCATCACTTGCACTTCTACGTGTTGATGGATAGAAACGATGGTTGTGGGGTCGGAAACGAACTTGTCGGCCATGTTGGAAATATGCACCAAACCTTTTTCTTTGATGCCAATATCGACAAAGCAACCGAAATTGGTGATATTATTGACGATGCCCGGCAATATTTGCCCCTCGCGTAAGTCGTTGATTGTACGGATGTTCGGATCAAACGCGAAGACTTTGATGCTTTGGCGCGGATCGCGTCCCGGTTTGTCTAATTCGGATAAAATATCAACAAGCGTCGGCATACCTGTTTTGTCGTTGACGTATTTCTCTAATTTAATTTGACTTTTCAGGGCAGATTGTTTGATTAATTCGTCCACACTGCAATTCAAATCTTTGGCCATCTCTTCAACGATGTAGTAGCTTTCGGGATGCACAGCAGAATTGTCTAAGGGGTGCATGGCATCAGGGATGCGTAGAAATCCGGCTGCTTGCTCAAAGGCTTTTTCTCCTAAACGGGGAACTTTCTTCAAGTCTTTGCGCGATTTGAACGCACCGTTTTGAGCACGATAGTCCACGATGTTTTTTGCCAATGATGGTCCCAAGCCCGACACATAAGTCAGCAGGTGCATACTCGCCGTGTTTAGATTTACACCAACCATATTCACGCAATTTTCCACCGTTTGGTCTAAGGCAGTTTTCAACTCCGTTTGATTAACATCGTGCTGATATTGACCCACGCCTATGGATTTCGCCTCAATTTTTACCAATTCTGCCAACGGATCCATCAAGCGACGCCCGATGCTGACGGCTCCGCGAACAGTCACGTCGTATTCGGGAAATTCATCACGGGCAGTTTTTGAAGCGGAATATACCGATGCACCATCTTCGCTGACGGCAAACACCTGAATGGGATGGTTGTAGCGCAGATTGGTAATGAAATGTTCGGTTTCGCGCCCCGCTGTTCCATTGCCGATAGCGATGGCCTCGATAGAGTAGGCATCAACCAACGAAAGAATTTTTGCCGATGCTTTTGCCGATTCGTATTGAGGCGCATGAGGATAAATCGTTTCGTTATGCAACAAATTGCCCTGTGCATCCAAGCAAACGACTTTGCAGCCGGTGCGGAATCCGGGGTCGATGCCCATAACTCGCTTTTGTCCCAACGGTGGCGATAAAAGTAATTGTCGCAGGTTTTCTGCAAAAACTTTGATGGCTTGTTTGTCGGCTTGTTCTTTCGACAAGGCAGCATATTCTGTTTCGATGCTTGGTTTCAACAAGCGTTTGTAACTGTCTTTGACGGCGATTTCTACTTGCTCCGACAATTCATTTCTTGATTTGACAAACCGTAAATTCAATTTTTCGAGACAATATTCTTCATCGGGTGAGATACTGACGCGCAAAAAACCTTCCGATTCGCCTCTACGCATCGCGAGCAAGCGATGGGAGGAACATTTGGCGAGTGGTTCGCTGAAATCAAAATAGTCGCGGTATTTGGCAGCTTCTTCCTCTTTTCCTTTTATCAATTTGGATGAAATGACGGCTTCGCGATTGAAAATATTCCGAATCGTGTTCCTTGCCGATTCATTTTCATTCACCCATTCTGCGATGATGTCGCGTGCGCCTTGCAAGGCCTCATCCACATCGCTCACTTCGTCGGTTAAGAACTGTTCGGCGCGACATAAAAGATTGTTTTCGCTTTGTGCCATGATGATTTTTGCCAACGGTTCCAAACCTTTTTTGCGGGCGATCTCCGCTTTTGTTTGCCGTTTAGGCTTGTAAGGCAGATAAATATCTTCCAATTCGGTACTGTCCCACGAGTTGTTGATGCGAGTCGCTAGCTCGGGCGTGAGTTTGCCTTGCTCGTCAATGGAGTGTAGGATAGTTTCTTTGCGTTTACTCAATTCTTGCAACTTCTCATAAAGTTGTTTGATGTCGCCGATTTGTACTTCGTCCAATCCGCCGGTCACTTCCTTGCGGTAACGGCTGATGAAAGGAATAGTGGCGCCATCGTCGAGCAAATCAATCGTTTTTGCGATTTGGCGTTCAGGAATCGCGAGGGATTGAGCAATAAGTTTAGAATAAATTTCCATAAAAAAATGAATACATTTTGATGTGCAAAGGTAGTATTATTTTTTCATAAAATAGGCACGTTTTTCGGGAGAAAAATGTTCAATGGCATAACGCAAAGCAGTACGTGGCATATTTTTGTGATGCTTTTCCAAAAATTCTATCAAAACAATGCGGTCTTTCTTGCCCACTTCCCGCAACATCCAGCCCACGGCTTTGTGCATCAAATCATGTTTGTGCGACAATAATTTTTCTGACAGCAGCAGCGTATCATCAAATTGCCCGTATTTGATAAACATCCACGTGGTCACGATGGCAATCCGCTGTTCCCACAGATTTTCGCTCTCTGCCAAACGGTAAAGCACGCTCCTGTCCGTTTTATCCAGCAAATATAAGCCAATTACATCACGGCAAGTCACATCCACCAAATCCCAATTATTGGCTCTTTTGGCATTCTGCAAATAGAAATCAAAAATGGCTTTTTGTTCGTCCGCATTCGCTTTTTTGAATTGCTTGACAAGCAATAACAAGCCTGCTAATCGCACTTCATGGTATTCCGAATCCAGCAAAATTTGAATTTCGCTCAAAGGCAGTTTCGGAGTTTTTTTCACAACATCCCGTATCAAAGGTACAACAATCCCCAACATCACATCCCCTTCGGCATATTGCCCTTTGCCTATCTTGAAAAATCGCGACAAAAATTGTGCTTTTTCGGGATTGGCGACAGACAAAAGTTCTTGAATAACAAATTCGGCGTTCATATATTCCACTGTTTTTTCATAATTTTTTATCTTAAATTGTTGAACAATCTATTTTATCTAAGTTTAGTAGACAATTCCAACATCCGATGAATAGGCTTGGCAGCTGCTTCAATCGTTTTCTCGTCTAAAAATATTTCCGGCGTTTCGTTTTTTAAGCAATCGTAAAGCTTTTCCAATGTGTTTAATTTCATGAAATTACATTCATTGCAGGCACAAGTGCTATCGTTAGGAGGTGCCGGAATAAACGTTTTATTTGGATTTTTCTCCTGCATTTCGTGCAAAATTCCTGACTCGGTAGCTACTATAAATACTTGATTTTTAGACTTTATACTATAATTCAATAAAGCAGAAGTTGAACCTATATAATCGGCAAGTACCAAAATCACTCCTTTACATTCCGGATGCGCCAAAAGTAAGGCATCCGGATGTTCTTTTTTCAATTCAAGAATTTTTTCCAACGAAAAACGTTCATGCACATGACAGGCGCCTTTCCACAAAACCATACGTCGCCCTGTAATGCTGTTAATGTAATTTCCAAAATTACGATCAGGTGCAAAGATTAACTTCGCTTTAGGGGGAAAAGAGTTCACAACTTGTCGAACATTGGATGAGGTAACCACCACGTCGGTCAAAACCTTGATGGCGGCACTCGTATTGATGTATGAAATCACGGTGTGATCGGGATGTTGTTTGACAAATTCGGCAAACGCTTCCGGCGGACAAGAATCAGCCAATGAACAGCCTGCATTCATATCCGGCAAGAAAACACGCTTGCTTGGACTTAATATTTTCGCCGTTTCAGCCATGAAATGTACGCCGCAAACTACAATCACATCAGCGTCCGTTTCAGCCGCCCAACGCGCCAAAGCAAGGCTGTCGCCCACATAATCGGCAATATCCTGAATGGCACTATCCTGATAGTAATGTGCCAAAATTACTGCATTCTTTTCAACTTTTAGTTGTTTGATTTTATCAACAATCATAATATTATATTTTTTCTTTTTATAAATTTTAAATAAAAAATGATAATGATAATAGACTGTTGATAAGCCTGATAACTTTTTGGAACAACTCTTGCTTTTGAAGTTATTAGTCAGTGAAAAAATCTTATCAAAATCTTATCAACATCTTTTTTTCATATAACAACAAATAAACCAGCCATTTAGTCTTTCAGGCAAGTTTTTGTTGATAATGTGCAAAGGTAATAACTTTTTCCGAAACTTATCCCCAATTTTCAAAAAAGATGGCTGAATAATCGCAGAAAATTTCTTATTAACTATGATGGTGCCTTAAATTTTTATTTTAAGGCACCACTACTTATCAGATGTTTATGAAATTTTATCAACAGTTATCACCATACTTATCAACAAAATTTATTCGCAGCAAGCATGATCACTTTTTTCTGCTTTAGGGGTAGCATTGTCAAAATCAGAAAAAGGTTGAAAATGGATAAAGCGGCGCAGCCGCTTCATCCATTTGCACCCTTTTTTTCCCCCCTCCCCACAAAAAAAAACGAGGATTCCTAGTAAGAATCTTCGATTTTAACATTTGCCGAAATGACATCATTTTTCATTTCGGAAGCAAAGGTAGGTTTATTAATATAAATTTTTTGGTATAGGCGTTTAGGTCGCTGTTAATTTAGACAAAGTTGCTACCTTTGTAGCATGGAAACAAGAGATAGATTTGAAGGCGTGAATTCAATAACATTCAACAGGTGTTTTCAGAGCGATGACGAT
>BNTP01000015.1 GCA_025996695.1 Bacteroidia bacterium
GAATACGAAATCAATGTAATTACTCAATAATTAAATATCTACAGTATCGGAAATTTGTATACCTAAGAGGGTGGTTGCCAGCGAGATAAAATACAAGCAAATCTGTTGTTCATTTCTAAATTGAACAACAGTTTTTTTTACGTCATAAAAACTATAAAAATAATTTATTTATGAAACAATTTATTGAAACGAAACTATTCCTTTTAGCAAAGGAATTTTCACAAAACAATCACAGCCCATCTACTTGGGAAAATGCTTACGATGAATTTGCCCACTTTCTGCTCTCGGAAGGGATTGAAACTCCGGACAAATTACATTTTCATCAAACTCTTTGCTACACTCATGCCGAACTCACAAGTTTGCGTAGTTCGTGGATGAGAGAAGTGGAAAAAAAACGAATCCATTATCCGGTGTTTGGATAAGGCAGTCCGGCTTGTTGGCGACCAAATGGAGTTTGTCAAATGGGAAATGCAAACGGAAAAATACAGGCAATGTTCCGGTTTGCCTAAGCCTACAGGAAAAATAAAATGGACAGGCGGCATTGTAGATTTGGTAGAATTGATTTATGCGCTGCATGAATCTAAATGTTTCAATCAGGGCGACATCTACCTGAAAGACCTGTTTGCGGAAATCGGGAGAGCCTTTGGCGTGGATATAAAAAACTTCTCGCTCTATTTTGTGAGCATCAAAAACCGCGTAAAAGGCGACCGGACTAAATTCTTGGATAAACTCAAACGGACATTGGTAAACCGAATGGAAAGCGATGACGTGAAAAAATGATAAGGTTGTAATCCGTAATCATTTGCGTAGTTGCGAGATTTTGAGTAATTTTGTGGGCTAAATTATCACAAATATGAGTTGGCAGGAAAAAGCAATTAAGTGTTTAAAAGACAGTCTATACCCAATTCCGGTTGAATTGAACGAGATAGATTGGAAAAGTGGTTTGTCGTCGAAAACCGACAGACTGGCGCAACACTTGTGTGCCTTTTCCAATCAAGAGAGCGGTGGGTTCCTTGTTTACGGTGTGAATGATGATGCCACAATGTTTTCCGTGACAAAGGAACAATCCGACACGGTCATCAAAACATTGGGAAACATTGCCTTGAATAATTTGTCTCAATCCGTACAAATACAGCACAATACGATTGAATACGAAGGGAATGCCTTATTGTTTATTTACATTCCTGAACAAACGGAAAAACCTGTGTATCTACGTGGAAAAACCATTTACGACAGTTATCATCGCTCGGCAGGACAGACGGTAAAAATGTCGAAAGAAGCAGTAAAATTTATGATTTCCGTCGCACACGGTATTCCATACGAATTTCAAATTGCGATGAAAAATCTTTCTGCAGATGAAGTGTTGCGTTTGTTGGATTACAAGCAATTTTACGAATTGCTGGACAAGAATGCACCCAAAGCCACCGATACAATACTCTCAAATTTGGAGGATTACAACTTTGTTGTCCAAGACGGCAATGCGTGGAATATTACCAATTTGGGGGCAATTCTGTTTGCAAACAACCTCTCTCAATTCGACTACCTAACCGCCAAACCTGTCCGTATTTTACGATATGTGGGAACGAACAATTTGGTTTTGGAAAAAGAACATACCGAAACAAGGGGATATGCCGCAGCCTTTGATGATATGGTTGATTATATTATGAAAAGCCTGCCGCAGCAGGAAATCATACAAGACGCAATCAGGCAGAATAAAACGGACTATCCGCGTACAACGATACGTGAGTTTTTGGCGAATTGTCTTGTCCATCAAGACCTTGCGATAACAGGAACTGATGTAATGGTTGAAATATTTACAGATAGAATCGTGATGACCAATCCCGGTGCGCCCTTGACCGATGTGAATCGTTTCATTGACTTACCACCCCGTTCCCGCAACGAAAAATTGGCGCAAGCCCTTCTTTTGCTGCATATTTGCGAGCGCAGGGGCAGCGGTGTGGACAGAGCAATTGAAGCATTGGAAACAACATTGATGCCGCCTCCAAAATTTACGAAAGGCGAATATTTTACGAGAGTGTTTATTTACGGACGGCAAAAATTATCGGCTATGGGCAAACAGGATAAAATCCGTGCCTGCTATCAGCATTGCTGTCTTCTGTTTGAGAACAACATTGAAATGACCAATCAAGCTGTGCGGGAACGGTTTGAGATAGGTAATAAAAGTTACCCTATCGCATCGCGCATTATAAACGATACAATGGAAGCGGGGTTGATTAAAGTTGCTGATGCCGAAAATACCTCACGAAAGTTTGCAAGTTATATACCCTTTTATGCATAGTTTTTATGTAACTGAACTTTTCCAATTGAATACAAGTCATTGATAATCAACTTGTTTTTATGTAACTGAACTTTTCCTGCCAAACTAATTTATCATTTCAATCTTATATAACTGACAATTCCTATTTGATTATAATGACTTGATTATCAGCAATATCTTATATAACTGAACTTTTCCAACCTTATTCTTTCTTAATCAAATGCTGCATAGCGGGGTCGGCAGCAATTCGCTTGAGTTCAGCGGCAACAATCTGTTTCACATCCAATTTGATTTGATTGTAGTTGTGTTCTATTTCCGTCTGCATGGTGTCGTTTCCGTCTTTATCGCGAAAATCCAGAATATCGGGGATTTTTTGATAGGCCTTCGTTTCGCGAACTACGGCGACATTATCCACAACAATTTCGGCGTGGAAAATCTTTTGTTCTATCCGCTCGTCGAAATTGTCTGACACTGCACCGACAAACATTCCCTGCGTTAAATTACTGATTTTCGAGGCGGGTATCAAACTGTCCAACTGCGTGGAAATGGAAGTGGATTTGTCCTGCCGGTTAATGGTCATGGATTGACGTTTTTGCAACACTTTTCCGAAACGCTCGGACAAATTTTTTGCCGATTCGCCAACGACTTGACCGCTGAAAATGTTCCCCACCGTATTCATTACTACTGCTGCTTCCTTGTCGCCGTAATCGCGCTTTAACTGTGAAAAGTCCTGAAAACCCAAACAAACGGCAACTTTATTGCTTCGAGCGGTGGCAATCAGATTGTCCAATCCTCTGAAATAAATGGTTGGTAACTCGTCAATGATAACTGAACTTTTTAATTGTCCTTTCTTGTTTATCAGTTTGACAATACGGCTGTTGTATAATCCCAAAGCAGCCGAATAGATATTCTGTCTGTCGGGATTGTTGCCTACACAAAGGATTTTCGGTTCATCGGGATTGTTGATGTCTAATGAAAAATCATCGCCTGTCATTACCCAATATAACTGCGGGCTTATCATACGCGACAACGGAATTTTTGCCGAAGCAATCTGCCCCTGTAGTTGGTCTTGCGCACCGCCTTCCCAAGCATCCATAAAGGGCGAAAGGTAGTTTTCAAGTTGCGGATACGAAGTTAATACCGGGAAAATCTCGACATATTTTTGGTTTAGAAATTCAATGGCGTGTGGAAAAGTGCAATATTTACCGTTATCGTAAATTTTCAAATACCAAATGATGGCTGCCAAAAGGATAATCGGACTTTCGACAAAGAAATCGCCTTGTTTTTGTATCCACGTCTTATTGAGGTTAAGCATGATTGTGTAGGCACTTTCATAAGCATCGGAAATATCCGTCATGAAAGCCGGATTGATAGGATTGCAGCGGTGCGACTTGCGGGGATTGTCGAAGTTGATAACATAGAATTTCGGCATGCGGAGATGTTATATTCGTGCGGGAAAGGCGTGTTGGCATGAGGTGTTGGCGCTGGGGCATCGTCCCGCAGGGACGGAATGTGCATAACCGTAGGTGGAGCGAAGCGAAACCTACGGTATTGGTGGTCTACACGGCCCTTAGCCCCGCAGGGGCGGCATTATCATAATCTCGCCCTTGCAGGGCTTAGGGGAGGGAGGGTGCCTTTTCCCGTAGGTTTCGCTTCGCTCCACCTACGGTTATGCACATTCTATCCCTGCGGGATAAGGCTCCGTTTGTTAAAAAATAGCACCTCAAAAAAAGATTTTGCTAATTTTTTTGGATTATTCATAAAAAGTGTTTACCTTTGCGCCCAAATGTATCAACAAGGTGGCATGCCTCCTTTATAAAAAAGAATATGAAACGACTTTTAATGACTGCAGCCATTGCACTGTGTATGGCGATGACTACATTGACAGTTTGGGCCAGCGGCACAATCAATCTTAATACAGGCGCCGGTGACGGAAGCGGCTACACCTTTGCGGGCGATTCGCTCAGAATAACAGCAAACGGAACCTATACTATTCAGGGAGATGGAACACCAACGGCCAATCGCATTATCGTAGCCCCCGGCGTTATAGCCACTATCACGCTACAGAATGTGAATATCGCTCTGCCCGGTGATTTTGAAATACTAAACACTGCTTTTGATATGGCAGGGGCAACAGTTCTTCTCAATCTTGTAGGTGATAACATTATAGAAGCCTCTCGTGATTACCATGGGATCATTAATGTTCCTAACAGGTCAACACTTGTGATAGATGGAACCGGCAGTCTTACGGTAAATAATATAAATTATGGATACAGTGCGGCTATCGGAGGTGATTGGCTTGGTGTTGCAGGTGATATTACCATCAACGGCGGCACGGTGACGGCGGATGGTATCCCCGGTGGCGGTATTGGCCCCGGCACTTTTGGTAGAGGTGGTACGTTTGCTATGAATGGCGATGCTTTTGTGATGACATCTTCTGTGGGGGATGAGGGGAAAAACAATAAAACAGGTGGATTACTGTTTCTTGGCGACCGACACTATGGTATGATGTATGGCAGCAACTCGACGCTAACCCACGACCGGACTATTCCCGCAGGCAAATGGCTGCTGATAGACGAAGATCAAGCACTGACGGTGGATCCCGGAATTACGCTAACCAATGAGGGTTTTATCGTTAAGTTGGGTGCATTGAATGGAAATGTCATTAATAGTGGTGGTGGAAAAATTTACGACGGCATCAAAATCAACAATATTATATATGTAAATGTTGATGATATCTACGCACTTGTATTTGGATATGCCGGAGCTCCCTCTTCGGCTGATATTCTTGATTATGTAACAATAAGCGGACAGACGCTCGCCGTGACGGAAATTATGCCGGAGGCATTCCGATTAGGAAGGTCATTGACAAGTGTGACTGTTCCGGCTTCGGTAACAAACATTGGCGATTTTGCTTTTGCGAGATGTAACCCCGGGCTAAAAACAATAGTCTTTGCCTCGCCAACGCCTCCTGTGATTGGCGATAGTGTGCTAAGCTACTCTTGGACTGATCCGAATTTGAGTGTATATGTGCCTGCGGGAAGTTTGGCAGCTTACCAATCGGCAAGTACTGATGTGCAGTGGCAAGATCTTTACAGCAAAGGACAATTGAAGGAATACGGCGTTGTGGTGCAGCGAACCAGAGATGAATTGGGCTGGACAAACGATGGGAAAGTTATCGCGCTGTATCAAAGTGGTTTCTTGAAATATAGTGGTACACATGTAGGCAACGGAATATCCCTCTTTTTAAGAAACGATATTCCTGATGGCAATTACGATGTGTATGATGGCGGCATAAAAACCGATGTGAGCGTGACAGTTACAAACAACACCGGAGCTGCTGTGCTGAATTATTGCACGATAAATTTTAATGTCACGAATGAAAATGCCTCAGGTTCAAGCATCTCGGCAACCTACGACGGGTTACCTATATTTAATGATGATCTTGTCCTTCCAAATAAAACATTAGTCGTTTCAGTTGTCGCCGCAGGATCACTCACCTACGCATACAGCTGGAGCGGCTATCCTACTGAAACGGGTTCGACGCTGACCGTCAGCTCGCTTCAAAGAAAGTTCAATACGCTCTGTACTGTCACAGGTCTTTCTCTTGCGGGCGTCGTCACCATTGACGAAGAGCCAATTGTTGGCGACGTGCTTACCGCTAATGTATCCGGATTGCAAACAGTACCGGCCGGTAATGCAGCAGGTGCGCTGTCGTATCAATGGAACAATAGTGTTGAAGCTATTCCGGGTGCGAACTCAGCCACCTACGTGGTTCAAACCACTGATGTTAATAAAAACATCTCCGTGACTGTTACGGCGGCTAACTGCACGGGAAGTGTGACTTCACCTGAAACGCTGCCGGCCGGTAAGGGCGCGCCGAACTACGGATCTCCGCCTTCCGGCTTAACTGCCTTTTACGGACAAACGTTGGCAGACATTACATTGCCCCCGGGTGCAGTTCCCGGAACGTTCGCTTGGGAGGTGGATTCTGCCGCCAACATGCTTGTAGGCCCGATTGGCACCAACGATTTTACGGTTAAATTTGTTCCGGCCAATTTGGATATTTGGGCCGAAGTGACGGGTCTTCAGGTTACCGTCGATGTAAGTGAGTCCGTAGGCATGCCTACCCCACCGGCCATCGTTTTCCCTCAAACAACCGTTGCTACCTATGACCCAACGCAAACGTTGGCAGATATTATTGCGACCGGAGGTTCCGGCGATGGTAGATTTGTATGGACGTATCCAAACATTGTGCCGGATGTCCCAACAACTACTTATTCGATCACTTTCATTCCGAACGATGCGGTGAATTATAATTATATAGGTACTACTTCGTTTACGGAAATGGTTTCATTGGCAGTAAACCCTGCTACGCCAACCTACACCGTGCCCACCAATTTAACTTCCAGGTATGGACAAACGTTGGCAAACATTGCGTTGCCAGATGGATTCGATTGGGAGGATCCTCTTACCACTCCTGTGGGTGCTGCAGGGCCTCATACCTTTACGGTTAAGTTCACACCAAGCGATGTGGTTAATTATTTAGTAGTAACCGGCATTCCTGTGACCGTTTCAGTGAGTATACAAGGTGCTCCGGCTGCTCCGACTGTCAAATTCCCAACGGTTAACACTATTACATACGATCCCGCACAAACATTGGCGTCGGTTTCATGGAACGCTGACGGTACGGGCGATGGCACATTTGCTTGGACAACTCCAACTATCGTGCCGGATGTGCCAACGACCGGTTATTCAATGACTTTCACTCCAAACGATGTGTTGAATTATGATTACACAGGAGTTGTGTTCACTCAGGATGTTCCGGTCACGGTGAATAAAGCTACGCCGACTGATCCAACCCATTATACCACGCCTTCCGGCTTAACCGCTACTTACGGGCAAACATTGAGAGATGTGAACTTGCCGGCAGGATTCAATTGGGAGAATGCTCTCACCACTTCTGTAGGAACTCTTGGTGTCCATAACTTCATGGCAGCTTTCACTCCGAGCGATTTGGTTAATTATAAGGTAGCAACGGGCATCGTGGTTGATATCACGGTCAGTGCCGTCATAGGGCAACCGGCACATCCTGCCGTCACTTTCCCAACCGCAAACGGTATTACTTATGATCCAACAAAAACATTGGCGACTGTTCCTTTGAATCTTGATGGTGATTGGACGGAAGGTACATTTGCCTGGACAAATCCGATCACCGTGCCGGATGTCACAACCGGTAGCTATATGGTGACGTTTACGCCTTATGATCCGATAAATTGGGATTACTCAGGCATAGCACTCACGCGATTGGTGGCATTGCCGGTGAGCAAAGCCAATCCGGTCTACACATTGCCTGCTGACTTAACTGCTACTTACGGACAAACGTTGGCTGATGTTACATTGCCCCCGGGATTCACTTGGGATGACGACCTTACCACTTTGGTAGTTGTTGGTAATCGCGATTATCCGATAACGTTCACGCCGAGCGATGTGATTAATTATAATATAATAAGAGGACTTGCGGTGCCTATCAGGGTAAACAATACCGGAGCTACGCCCGCGCCTGCCGTTATTTTCCCGTCGGCAAATGCGATTACTTACAGGCCGGGACAAACGTTGGCATCTGTTCCTTTTAACAGCGACGGTTCAGGTGACGGTACATTTGCATGGACGAATCCAACCGCTGTGCCGGTTGTTGCGACCAGCAGCTATTCGGTCACTTTCACGCCGAGAGATGCGGTGAATTTTGATTACACAGGTATTGTAATTAGAAAGAATATTGACCTTCAGGTGAACAAAGCCATGCCGGCCTACACTGCGCCTGCCAGCCTGACGGCTACTGCCGGACAAACGTTGGCAAACGTTACGTTGCCTGCAGGATTCAGTTGGGAGGATCCGCTTACCACTTCGGTAGGACCTGCCGGCAGTGTCAATTCTTTTACGGTGACGTTCACGCCGGGCGATGTAAATAATTATATCGTGGTGACAGGCATTCCTGTAACCATTACGGTAAGTGTCGTAGGAGCGTCACCGGCTCCACCCATCACTTTCCCCACAGCAACAGGTGTTGTTTACAGTTCGACTCAAACATTGGCAAGTATTCCTCTGAATGGTGGTGCGGGCGATGGCACGTTTGCATGGACAACACCAACCACGGTGCCGAATGTAACAACCGGCAGCTATTGGGTCACTTTCACGCCAAACGATGCGGTGAATTTTGATTACACAGGCATTACCCTCACGCAATTGGTGCCGCTGGCAGTAACTCCTGCTACGCCGAACTTTATTGTCCCCACCAACTTAACCGCCAAATACGGACAAACGTTGGGAAATGTGACGTTGCCCGCAGGATTCAGTTGGGAAGATCCTACTACCACTTTGTTGCTGACTGCCGGTGTTAATTCTTTTATGCTAAGGTTTACGCCAAGCGATTTGGTTAATTATAAGGTAGCAACGGGCATCGTGGTTGATATCACGGTCAGTGCCGTCATAGGGCAACCGGCACATCCTGCCGTCACTTTCCCAACCGCAAACGGTATTACTTATGATCCAACAAAAACATTGGCGACTGTTCCTTTGAATCTTGATGGTGATTGGACGGAAGGTACATTTGCCTGGACAAATCCGATCACCGTGCCGGATGTCACAACCGGTAGCTATATGGTGACGTTTACGCCTTATGATCCGATAAATTGGGATTACTCAGGCATAGCACTCACGCGATTGGTGGCATTGCCGGTGAGCAAAGCCAATCCGGTCTACACATTGCCTGTTGACTTAACTGCTACTTACGGACAAACGTTGGCTGATGTTACATTGCCCCCGGGATTCACTTGGGATGACGACCTTACCACTTTGGTAGTTGTTGGTAATCGCGATTATCCGATAACGTTCACGCCGAGCGATGTGATTAATTATAATATAATAAGAGGACTTGCGGTGCCTATCAGGGTAAACAATACCGGAGCTACGCCCGCGCCTGCCGTTATTTTCCCGTCGGCAAATGCGATTACTTACAGGCCGGGACAAACGTTGGCATCTGTTCCTTTTAACAGCGACGGTTCAGGTGACGGTACATTTGCATGGACGAATCCAACCGCTGTGCCGGTTGTTGCGACCAGCAGCTATTCGGTCACTTTCACGCCGAGAGATGCGGTGAATTTTGATTACACAGGTATTGTAATTAGAAAGAATATTGACCTTCAGGTGAACAAAGCCATGCCGGCCTACACTGCGCCTGCCAGCCTGACGGCTACTGCCGGACAAACGTTGGCAAACGTTACGTTGCCTGCAGGATTCAGTTGGGAGGATCCGCTTACCACTTCGGTAGGACCTGCCGGCAGTGTCAATTCTTTTACGGTGACGTTCACGCCGGGCGATGTAAATAATTATATCGTGGTGACAGGCATTCCTGTAACCATTACGGTAAGTGTCGTAGGAGCGTCACCGGCTCCACCCATCACTTTCCCCACAGCAACAGGTGTTGTTTACAGTTCGACTCAAACATTGGCAAGTATTCCTCTGAATGGTGGTGCGGGCGATGGCACGTTTGCATGGACAACACCAACCACGGTGCCGAATGTAACAACCGGCAGCTATTGGGTCACTTTCACGCCAAACGATGCGGTGAATTTTGATTACACAGGCATTACCCTCACGCAATTGGTGCCGCTGGCAGTAACTCCTGCTACGCCGAACTTTATTGTCCCCACCAACTTAACCGCCAAATACGGACAAACGTTGGGAAATGTGACGTTGCCCGCAGGATTCAGTTGGGAAGATCCTACTACCACTTTGTTGCTGACTGCCGGTGTTAATTCTTTTATGCTAAGGTTTACGCCAAGCGATGCGGTTAATTATGTTGTGGTACCTAACATTCCGGCAAACGTCACGGTGAGCACTCAGGGCGCATCAGCAGCACCGGCTGTCACTTTCCCCACGGCAAACAGTGTGACTTATAGCCCTTCACAAACCTTGGCAACGGTTCCATTGAACAGCGACGGTTCGGGCGATGGCACATTTGCATGGACGGATTTAAGCACCGTACCGCAAGTAGCAATCGGCGGTTATTCGGTCACTTTCATGCCAAATGATGCGGTGAATCTTGATTACACGGGCATCACACTTACTAAGAATGTTGCGCTCGCAGTGATTCCCGCTGCGCCAACCTATACCGCGCCCACCGGCTTAACCGCTACTTACGGACAAACGTTGTCGAATGTAGCATTGCCCTCAGGGTTCACTTGGGAGTTAACTCCTGCCATCACTTTGGTAGGAGCCATTGGCAGCAACACATTTACCGTCAGGTTCACGCCGAGCGATCCGAATTATGGCGTGGCCACCGGTATTCCGGTAAGCATCGCAGTAAGTGCGGCCACCGGCAAACCGGCACCACCGGCTATCACTTTCCCTACGGCAAACAGTGTTACTTATAACCCTTCTCAAACCTTGGCGGCGGTTCCTTTGAACAGCGACGGTTCGGGCGATGGCACATTTGTGTGGACAACTCTAACCACCGTGCCGAATGTAACAATCAATAGCTATTCGGTTTCTTTCATTCCGAACGATCCGGTGAATTTTGATTACACGGGTGTTGCGCTTACGCAACAGGTTTCGCTCATCGTGAATAAAGCCAATCCGAACCTCGTTTTCCCAACGGCACCGGCCTTAGGCATTACGTATAGCCCCACTCAAACGCTGGCAAGTGTTCCTCTGAGTGGCGGTTCGGGCAACGGTACGTTTGCATGGACGAATCCAAACGTTGTGCCGAGTGCAGCAACCAGCAGCTATTCGGTCACTTTCACGCCAAACGATGTGATAAATTATGATTACACCGGCATTGAGCTCTCACAATCGATTGCACTAACCGTGAAAAAAGGCACGCCGGAATATCCCACGGTCATAAGTTTAACGGCCAAAGCCGGCCAAACATTGGCAGACGTTGTATTGCCGGCCGGATTCAGTTGGGAGGATCCGCTTACTACTTCCGTAGGCCCCGGCGGCAGCGCCAATCCTTTTACAGTGACGTTCACGCCGAGCGATGAGATTAATTACAATCAAGTAGCGGGCATTTCTGTCGACATCTCGGTGAGCAGCGCAGGGGCACCGGCAGCACCGGCGGTCACTTTCCCTACGGCAAACGACGTGACGTATAGCCCCACTCAAACGCTGACAAGTATTCCTCTGATTGGCGGTTCGGGCGACGGCACATTCTCGTGGGCAAATCCAAGCTCTGTGCCAACGGTTCCAATCGGCAGTTATTTGGTCACTTTCATTCCGAATGATGCGCTGAATTTTGACTACTCAGGTATTGCTCTCATGGAATTGGTTTCGCTGACAGTGAACAAAGCCACGCCGCCTTACACCGTGCCGACAGGCTTAACGGCTATTTACGGACAAACGTTGGCAAATGTTGTATTGTCTGCCGGATTCAGTTGGGAAGTTGCGACTACCACTCTCTTGGATGCTCTTGGCACCGCCAACTTTACGGTGAAATACACGCCGGGCGATTTGGATAATTATATTGAAGTCACGGGTATTCCGGTAAGCGTCGCAGTAAATGCCGCCACCGGCAAACCGGCTCCTCCGACCGTCACTTTCCCCACCACAGTTGGTGTGATTTATAACCCCTCGCAAACATTGGCGGACATTACGCTGAATGGCGGTTCGGGCGACGGCACATTCTCGTGGGCAAATCCAAGCTCTGTGCCAACGGTTCCAATCGGCAGTTATTTGGTCACTTTCATTCCGAATGATGCGCTGAATTTTGACTACTCAGGTATTGCTCTCATGGAATTGGTTTCGCTGACAGTGAACAAAGCCACGCCGCCTTACACCGTGCCGACAGGCTTAACGGCTATTTACGGACAAACGTTGGCAAATGTTGTATTGTCTGCCGGATTCAGTTGGGAAGTTGCGACTACCACTCTCTTGGATGCTCTTGGCACCGCCAACTTTACGGTGAAATACACGCCGGGCGATTTGGATAATTATATTGAAGTCACGGGTATTCCGGTAAGCGTCGCAGTAAATGCCGCCACCGGCAAACCGGCTCCTCCGACCGTCACTTTCCCCACCACAGTTGGTGTGATTTATAACCCCTCGCAAACATTGGCGGACATTACGCTGAATGGCGGTTCGGGCGACGGCACATTTGTATGGACAACGCCAAGCACCGTGCCGGATGTGGCTACCGGCAGCTATTCGGTATCTTTCATTCCAAACGATGCCACTGCTTATGATTATTCGAGCATTGCGCTCAAGCAGGATGTGGCGCTGACAGTAAGTCCCGCTACTCCAACCTACACCGTTCCTACCGGCTTGACCGCTGTTGTCGGACAAACGTTGGCAGATGTGACATTGCCTACCGGATTCAGCTGGGAAGACCCTGCTACCACTTCTGTAGGAGCTATTGGTACCAACAATTTTACAGTCAAATTCACGCCGAGCGATGCAAATTATAGTGTAGTAACCGGTATTTCGGTGGGCATCACGGTAAGTACTTCCTCAGGCAAACCGATAGCACCTGCCGTCACTTTCCCGACTGCAAACAGCGTTGTTTATAGTGCAACACAAACATTGGCGAGTGTTCCTTTCAACAGCGATGGTGCCGGCGATGGAACTTTTGTGTGGACAAATTCCGACAGTATCCCTGTGGTCGCAGTGAGCAATTATTTAGTGACTTTCATTCCGAACGATGCGATGAATTTTGATTACTCGGGTGTTGTCTTCACGCGACCGGTTTCGCTGATAGTGACCAAAGGCGTGCCGCCCTATACTGTTCCTACCGGCTTAATCGCTGCTACAGGCAGAACATTGGGCGACGTTACCTTGCCTAGCGGATTCAGTTGGGAAGATCCTACTACCACTTCTGTAGGTGCGATTGGTGTCAATAACTTTACGGTGAAATACACACCGAACGATTTGGCTAATTATAATGAAGTAACCGGCATTTCGGTAAGCATCACGGTAAGCGTTAAGCCGCTGGCACCGGCTGTTGTTTATCCTACTGCAAACGGTGTCGTTTATGATGCGACACAAACATTGGCAACTATTCCTCTGATTGGCGGTTCGGGCGACGGTACATTTGCATGGACAAATCCAAGCACCGTGCCGGATGTCGTAACCGGCAGCTATTATGTCACTTTCACGCCTAACAACGCGGTTGATTTTGATTACGCCGGTATTCCGCTTCAGCAATTGGTTACGTTGGCAGTGAGCAAAGCCACACCGCCCTATACGGCGCCCACAGGCTTGACCGCCTTTTATGCACAAACGCTGGCAGACGTTGTATTGCCTGCCGGATTCCGTTGGGAAGTTGCGAGTACCACGCTCTTGGACGCTCTTGGCACCGCCAACTTTACGGTGAAATACACACCGAGCGATTTGGATAATTATAACGAAGTAACGGGCATTTCGGTAAGCGTCACGGTGAATGAAGCCACGGGCAAACCGACTCCTCCGACCGTCACTTTCCCAACGACAAGCAGTGTTATTTATAGCCCGACGCAAACATTGGCAACGATTCCTCTGCTTGGCGGTTCGAGCAACGGTTCATTTAGATGGACAAATTCGGGCACCGTGCCGGATGTAGCAACCGGCAGCTATTTGGTCACTTTCATTCCGAACGATGCGGCGAATTATAATTATGTGGGTGTTACACTTCATCGATTGGTTGCGTTGGTAGTGACCAAAGCTCCGGGGGGCACTCCTCCTACCGCTCCTGCCGGCATAACTGCTGTTGTCGGACAAACGTTGGCAAGTGTAGTATTGCCTGTCGGATTCAGTTGGGTGGATGCCTCTATTGCTTTGACTAAGGGTGGTTTACAAAAATTTAGAGCAGAATACACATCGAGCGATGGCAATTATGACGATGGAATCATCGAAATCACTGTTGATGTACAAATCGTTTTCGACACCTATGTGGAAGCCAAATGGGACAACCTCTTCTTGCTCAAAGCAGATCAATTGAAGCAAGAGGGATACAATTTTACCCTCTGCCGCTGGTATGAAGACAATGTTCTACTTGACGCTCCTGACCCTGGCAATTACGTTTCAAAAGGACCTTCTCGTAGCGATGTATTTACGGCAGGTTCCAAACATAGATTTGAACTCGTGATGGAAGACAGAACGGTTGTATCTTCTACGGATGTGGCCTATGTTCTTCGGGCAAGCGAGCAAGTGCTGAATGTTTATCCTACTCCGGTGCAGAGAGGACAGCGAATGACCATCGAAGGCATCCCAGATTCGGTAGAAGACATTCGGATATATGATATGAACGGTCGCCCGATTAGCACACACCGTGTAACGTCGCAACACGCCACGTCGGTGCAAGCTCCGGCCACGACGGGAGTATATTATGTGAAAGTAGGCGAACTAACTAAGAAAATAATAGTTGAATGAAAAGAGAAATAATAATGCTGGCGACAGCCTTGTTGAGTGGCATAAGTGTGAATGCACAGAATGAATTTAGCATTCAGGCGGGAGGAGGACTTTCGGCGCCCAATTACGAGCTGTCGCAAGACAAAAAAGCAACCAATGGATTTGGTGGTGAAATTGGGCTGGGCTACACCTGTTTTTTCAACAGTCAATGGGGATTTGGCACCGGCATTGGCTTAGGATTTTACAATTCCGAAGCCGATTTGAGCGGATTCTCTTTAGAGATTTCTGATTTCAAAAATGAATTTGGTGCTTCTAAATGGCGCACCACGCTCAATAAATATGTTGAAAAGCAGAGTGTGATGTTTGCAAACATTCCTCTGATGCTTCAGTTTCAGGGCGATGGTGCAGGCACTAATTTTTTCTTGCGGGCAGGAGCTAAAATAGGCATTCCCGTGAGTGCTACATACACGGTTGACAATGCCTCGATGACCAACGCCGCATTCATGCCTCCTCCTTTTGATTATTGGATAGAAGCACCGAAATTCGCCGGACTTGGTACGTTTGATAATTATTCCGTTAATGAAAAACTGTCGCTGAATTTGGCATTCTCTCTCGCATTAGAAACCGGTTTGAAATGGCGATTGAGCGATAATAGTGCGCTCTATACAGGCGTATATGTCAATTACGGATTGAATGACATCCGCAAAGAAGCAGACCGGCCATTTTTGAAACAGAATGTTGCTGATCCGGAACATTTTTCCACTAATAGTGTGCTTGCTTCCCAAGGTTTAACCGACAAAGCGTCGCTGTTGGCCGCGGGTGTTACTTTCCGGCTGGCTTTCGGGAAATCATCTTCTGCAAGCGGAGCCGCTTTCTCTACCCAGGAGTTGAATCGACTATTTGCGATGAGCGAGCGTGAACGTAAGGAGAAATTTGCGAAAGTCGTTGCTGCAATGGGTGTAAGCGTTTCTACTTCGGAATTGGAACGTGAGTTTATGGCCGGCGAACGTGAAAGTAAAAGAAAATTCGCAGAAATCGCTGCCGCGCGTGGCATCGCTTTCTCTCCCTCGGAATTGGATCAAATATTTCTTTTGCCCGAGCGCGATCGTAAGGCAAAATTTGCAGAAATTGCTCACAGACGTGGCGCATCTATCACTGCTGCGGAATTGGAACAACAATTTGTTGCGTCTGAACGCGAACGCAATGCTAAATTTGCATCAATTGCTGCTCGGCATGGGGTGAGTATCTCTGCGTCGGAGTTAGCACGCATATTAGCATTGGACGACCGCGACCGCAATGCTAATTTTGCAAAAATGGCTGCTACGAATGGTGTGACCATCACGGCTCCGGAATTGGAACAACATTATGCTTTGGTTGAACGCGAACGCAATGCTCGATTTGCAGAGATTGCCGCTAAGCACGGCATAGTCTTCTCCGCCTCGGAATTGCAACAGTTATTTGCAATGAACGAGCACGAGCGTAAGGCAAAATTTGCAGAAGTTGTTGCCAAGCAAGGTAAAAAAACGATCTCTGCCTCGGAATTGGAAAAACAATTTGCTTTGGTTGAACATGAACGTGATGCAGAATTTGCAGAAATCGTCGCTAAATATGGTATAACCTTATCGGCTCCGGAATTAGCACGACTGTTTGCCGCAGATGACCGCGAACGTAAGGTTACATTCACAAAACTTGCTACTACACGCGGCGTGAATATCATTGAACCTGAATTGGAACGGCAATTTGCTGAGGTCAAACGCAGAAGCAAAACAAAATTTGCAGAGGTTGCCGCTCGGCATGGTGCATTCTTCTCCACCCCGGATTTGGAAGAGCTATTTGCCGGATCTGTGCGCGATCGCAATGCTAAATTTACAGAAGTCGCCGCTAAGCAAGGTGTAGCCTTTTCTGTTAATGAATTGGAAGAGCTATTTGCTGTGCTCGAACGCGAACGCGAAACAAAATTTGCAGCATTCGCCGCTGCACGTGGCATAGATGTTACGACTCCGGAATTGGATCGAATATTTATGATGACAGAACGCCGACGTGAAGCACGACTCGCACAAGATGCCGCCGCAGAAATTGCCGCCATTGAAGCTGCTGCAAATGCAAGGGAAGCTAATCGTGCCATCATTGCTCAATTGCAAAGTTCGGAAATTTTGTACGAAGTAGGTAAAGTTTTTCCACCGGCTGATGCACAACGCATGCTTGATCGCAAAGCAAGTTTGATGAAGGTATATCCTTCTTTCGATCTGTTGCTGGAAGGTCATAGCTGCGACATTGGCACGCACGAAGTAAATTATCGAATCGGTTTAGAGCGTGCGGTAGTTGTAAAAAATTACTTGGTGGACAAAGGCATCGCCCCCGAACGCATCCGCGTAGTTAGCAAGGCAGAAACAGAGCCGCGCGTTCCCAACTCGAGCGCAAGAAACCGAGATTTAAATCGGCGGTTGGTGTTTATTGTGATTGATGCAGGCAAATAAAATACTAAAACCCCCATTCGCGGAATATCATGACGACCGCGAATGGGGGAAAGTGTTTTGAAACAGCCTCGTTAATGATGATTTTTATTTTTCTCAACCAATTTTAGCGCATTAAACTTGCATTTGCCGATACAATCGCCACAACCGGTGCATTTATCGGGATTTCTTATCACAAGGTGGTTGCACTTCCCGTCGTGCATCAACGCCAACACGTGATGATTGCATCTTTTGACGCAACGTCCGCAGCCAATACAATCGTTGTCACTCACCTGAATAATTTTGTTTTTGTGTTGCTTTCGTCTAATAATTCCGCCCACGAACCACGCTACAAACACCACTCCCACTACCATGTAAACTCCATTCATTTTCTTTAAGTATTTGAAATTTCACTTAGTTATTACTTTTGAGATTGCTCTCTGTTTAATAAGACAAATGAGTGGAAAAAATATTTTATAATCCGGCTAAATCTTTTTTTGAGGTGCTATATTTTGCAAGTCCTGCAAACTCACCCTGAGCGCAGTCCCGCAGGGACGACATGTGCATAACCGTAGGTGGAGCGAAGCGAAACCTACGGAAAGGAAAGGCATCATCACTCGCCTAAGCCCTGCAAGGGCGAGATTATGATAATGTCGTCCCTGCGGGACTAGGGGCGTATCGCCGACCAATACCGTAGGTTTCGCTTCGCTCCACCTACGGTTATGCACATGTCGTCCCTGCGGGACTAGGGGCGTATCGCCGACCAATACCGTAGGTTTCGCTTCGCTCCACCTACGGTTATGCACATGTCGTCCCTGCGGGACTGCGCTCAGGGTGAGTTTGCAGGACTTGCAAAATATAGCACCTCAAAAAAAGATTTAGCCGAGTTAAACAAATTAAATGAGAAAGATATGAAAACGTATGAATTAAGTGAGAAAAGGCGGTATGACTACCAGTTGACGGTGGACTATGCCGAGGAAAAAGGGTTGGAAAAAGGGTTGGAACGAGGCCGGATAGAAGGTCGACACGAAGGTGCGAAAAAAGGCCGACACGAAACGACCCTTTTCATTGCCAGGCAGATGAAAGACAAGGGTGCTTCTTTAGAGTTCATTGTGGCCACGACCGGACTTACTTCTGAACAGTTAAAGAAAATTTAGCGAAAAAGCGAAACGGAGTGAATCTGATGCTTGTCAAAATAATAACTTAGCCATCAGCAAAACCCTGCGTTTAGAGATAACCCAAAGCCCGGAGGACCATCTCGAAACTCAGGATTTTGCCGATGATCCAATTTTTAAAGATATTATTGTATAATCTGCTTAATTGACCCCAAATGCGGATAGAAATAGACTTGAACCGGCTTTTTATTGTCCTCAAACAACGATGGCACTAACACTTGCGTGCTACCAAACTGTATCACATTGATGAATTTGGAATAGAGGGGCGTATTTCCGTCAGCGATAGTCACTTTCGCTTTCCCCGGCACGTTATAGATGATGCCTGCATTGGATTTCGACTTCTTTTTAGAGTTTTGCTCAGAGATTTCGGCGAACTTCAAATCCTTGATTGTCAGATTGATAGGTCGACCACTTAAATCATCGGTGTCCACTATTCCGGCGAATTTGGAAAAACGAAAAATAGGTTCGCTATCCCACTCTTTTGAGGGGGTAATCGTCAATTGTTTGTGATGCTTGACTGTTTTTTGTGTGCCGACAAACAATCGCATCCAAACGCTCTCTTGAGCTTCTAAATTGCCGAGTACCAGCTTCATAGCTTCGCCGTCTTTGGGCATTTCATCGGCTTCACCCGTTAATATATCCTGACGACTTTCGCGAATTTTGTAGATATTTTTGGCAGCTACTTCCGCCATTTTGCTCACCGAACCGGCCCGCAGATATTCTTCCGTGTACACCGATTGGGGATTGATTTCGATTTTCGGTTCTGCCGATTTTTCCACTTTTGCAACGACCGGTGCTTCCGGCTCATAATTGGCATTGATAGTACAAAGTAGCCCGTCTTCTGTCAAATAAACATACGGGGCAGTCGTTTTCACTTTGAACGACACCAAATAGCTCTGCTCTCTGTTTGGCACACCCTTTTCCGTGACTTCTACTCTATCCAGTGTAAAAATCGTTTGGTCTTCCAGCACAGCGTCCGCATCAGCTATTCCCAGATAATTATAGGCATAGCGCGCATACGGACCCGCCTTGCGTTGCAGTTCGATGTAATCCACATCCACCAATAACTCCGTTTTCGGCAACACATATTCCACACCGTAATCGTTTGCTTTCAATGCACTAATTTTCACCACTTGCGTTTGTGCCTGCAAAGCGGTAAAAAACAAAAGACAAAAGGCAAAAGACAAATATTTCTTCATCTGTTTATAATCTATATTATTTGTTTTCAACTCAACGGATCATTAGGGATTAAGCAAAATCGCTTTCAAGCGCTCACGGTCAGTCGGCGTAATTTTGATTTCTTTCTCCATATAGTTAGCGTATGAGCCATACTTTTCATCCATAAATTTGCGTGTTGCCTCAAATGTTTCTTTGTGCACACGGAGGAAGGCGGTCAATGCTTCTTGAATTTCGGGTGCAAATTCGTCCGCATTTTTAACTATTGTG